>DATFVO010000050.1:0-3712 GCA_035260265.1 Methyloceanibacter sp. | reverse complement strand
GGAAGGCGGTGACGATGCGCGTCCCAGAACGAGCGAAGGTGGGCGCTTTCGACATGCCAATCCCAATGTTGATTCCCCGCTCTTAGGTCGCAGTCTTACACAACGGTTGCGGCGCCAATGAAGCTCCAATGCCGCGCGCTGGCGCCAAAAGCCGCAGCCATTCTCATCAGGCGGGCAACGGCAGGTCATCCAGCTGGTAAGGAACGATTTCGTGGAAGGGATTACCCGCCTTTGCCAGAAATTCGCGACGATGCTCGCGACCATGTGCAGCTTTATCGCAGAGTCCGGCCGCCCTTCCGACTCGCGGTGCAGAAGGACGGCCGGTGGCCTCGCGCAGGCGCCGCTAGGGAGCGCCTGGTGTCAAGCTGGCGAGGTCAAACGCTAGCGGCACGCCGCCATCCATCTTTTCCGGCAATGCCCTGTGCCGCATTTGAAGTCCAGCATCTCCTGGGTCTCGTGAATCCAATCGAACCGCCCTCAGCCATTAGGCGGGTCGGCAAGCCCCCCGCCCATCCAGTTGGCGCAACGGCTCCCGAGTCGGCCGTTTTGCTGTTGCTTCAAACATGGGTACTCTCGTATCATCAGTCCAATCGATGATATCGATGACGAGTATTGATCACGCCAATTTAAGTAGACTCGACCTGAACCTTCTGGTCGCGTTCGATGCCCTATTGACCGAGCGGAGCGTCACCCGCGCCGCAGCCCGCATCGGCCTCGGTCAGTCGGCGATGAGCCACAATCTCGCTCGGCTGAGGACCTTGTTCGGTGACGAGCTTCTCACCCGCGGCGCCGACGGCATGCGACCGACTCCACGCGCGCTCGCTCTGGCCGATCCGGTGCGGGTCACGCTCGCGCAGATTCAGGCGGCTGTATTGCAGCGGGAGGCTTTCGACCCATCGACCGCTGACCGCGTGTTCCGCATCGGGCTTGCCGACTCGATCGAGGTCGCGCTTATTCCCGGCTTGATGGCGCGCTTGCGCAGGGCGGCGCCTGACGTCTCTTTGCGGCTGCGCTCCATCAATCGCCTGAGCATCCTCGAGGAGCTAGACTCGGGGCGGCTTGATCTCGGCATCGGTGTATTCGATCATGGCCAGATCCATCACAAGCGCCGCCCGCTCTACACCGACAACTTCCTCTGCCTCTTCAGCCCTGAGCAGCTCAAGCTCGTTCCACCAATCTCGCTCGCAGACTATTTGCGGGTGCCGCACGTTCTCACCAGCCTTAGCGCCGACGCCCATGGCACGGTCGACGACGTGCTTGCCAAGCTCAAATTGAAGCGCACCATCGCGCTGACCACGCCGGGATTCCTCGCAGTGCCCTTCGTGTTGCGCCGGGCGCCGATCATCACCACCATGCCGTCACGGCTCGCGCGCTATTTCGCCGAGGCCTTCGGTCTTGCCACGAGCCCACCCCCGATCGAGCTCCCGACCTTCACCATCTCGCTTCTCTGGCATGCGAGCTTCGACCAAGATTCCGGCCATGTCTGGCTCAGGCAAACCGTGGCAGGGCTAGGCTCGGAGGCAGGCTTGGAGCTCTAGTTCAGAGGCCGGGTTGGAACTGTAAATGCAAGACTGGGCTTACTAGTGGACAACTTCAGATATGGCGGCATTCCGCCGATTATATTGGCTTCATGATTGCCGCCTAATCGATTTGGCGTAAGCTTAGCGTTGGCAAACCTTTGACTGATCAATCTTGCTGATCGAAGGAGGTCGTCCCATGGCTGCGAAGGGAAGCGCGTCACCGCCCGAGTGGGCGCGTTGCGATGCATTGAGCGAGGTCTTGGCTGACAGTTGGTGGGCCGTAGGCTTACGCGGCGTTCTGGGCATCCTGTTCGGGCTGATCTGCCTTCTAACGCCCGGCATCGCCTTGGGCGCGTTCGTCATCCTGTTCTCGGCCTATATGCTGGTCGACGGGGTGTTCGCCATCATCTCAGGCATCAAGGCCGCGCGGAGCGGCGAGCGCTGGGGCCTCTTGATCCTCGAAGGCATCGTCGATATCGCCGCCGGCGTGGTCGCTTTCCTCTGGCCGCTCATCACTGTTGTGGCGCTGACCTGGCTCGTCGCGATCTGGGCGATTGTCTCCGGTGCGCTGATGCTTAGCGCAGCCTTCACCCTCAATATCGATCATGGCCGCTGGTGGCTCGCACTCGGCGGTATTGCGTCGGTCATCTTCGGCGTCCTGCTCGTGATCGAGCCGCTGGTCGGCGCCGTAGTATTGACCATTTGGATCGGCGCTTATGCGCTCGTGTTCGGTGTGTTCCTGCTCATCCTCGCCTTCCAGCTTCATTCACGGAAAGAGGAGCGCGAGCGGAAGGCGCCTGCCGGCGCCGCGGCAAAGAAGGCCTAGGCCTTCTCGCTTGGCAAAGCGTTATGACGGAGGCGCGGCGCTCGACAGGTGCCGCGCCTTGTTCTTCGGGCGCACGCGTTCATGTCGGTTTCCAGTCTTCCCATAGTGACGCTGCCTTCTGGTGAGAAGGTGCCGCAGCTCGGCCAAGGCACCTGGCACATGGGCGAAGGTGGGCGGCGCCGCGGTGAGGAGGTCGCGGCGCTGAAGCTTGGGCTGGATCTCGGCATGACGCTGATCGACACCGCCGAGCTTTATGCAGACGCAGAGCTTGTCGTTGCCGAGGCTATCAAGGGGCGGCGTGAGGAGTGCTTCATCGTGACCAAGGTGCTGCCCGAGAACTCGACACGCGCACGCACCATTGCTGCCTGCGAGCGGAGTCTGAAGCGGCTCAGCACAGACCGCATCGACCTTTATCTCCTGCATTGGCGCGGCCGCCCTCGTCTTGAGGAGACGTTGTCAGCCTTCAAGGAGCTCGTGCGCGCCGGGTCGATCCGCTATTGGGGCGTTAGCAACTTCGACGTTGGCGACATGGAGGAGCTTTTCGCGTTGCCCGGCGGCGATGCCTGTGCCGCCAACCAGGTGCTATACAATCTCCGGCGGCGCGGCATCGAAGCCGGCCTCCTTCCCTGGTGCAGGGCGCGGGGCGTGCCCATCCAGGCCTATTCGCCGATCGAGCAGGGCCGGCTACTGCGCGACCGCGTGCTTACCAGTGTCGCCATCCGCCATCGCGCCACGACCGCGCAGATCGCGCTTGCTTGGGTGCTGCGCCAGCCGGACATGATGGTGATCCCCAAGGCGGCAACTCTCGAGCATGTGCGGGAGAACCGTGCCGCACTCGACATCGAGCTCACCGCGCAGGACCTCGCCGAGCTTGACCGCGCCTTCCCCCCTCCTCGCGCTCCGCGCCCGCTCGAATTGTTGTAGGCGCGCCCCTACGACCTCACACTGTCATCAGGGCGTCACGTAATTTCGCTGTTGGATGCAGGACCCGCCACGACTGAGTCGGACGCATGCCCGAAGAACTCCTGCCCTGGGTTCTGCTCTTCACCGCAATCCTGTTCGAGGTCGCAGGCATCACTTCGATGAAGCTGTCGCGCGGCTTCTCTGAGCCTCTGCCGTCGCTCGCCGTTCCAGTGTTCTACATTTTCTCGGCGCTCGCCGTGATCCTCGCGCTTAAGCGGCTCGAACTGTCCACGGCTTATGCCATCTGGTCTGGCGTCGGCACGGCGCTAGCTGCCATGATCGGCATCACCTATTTCCGCGAGCCGCTCACCCTGTTCAAGATCATCTCGCTCGTGTTGGTGATTTTGGGCGTGCTCGGACTGTCGCTCGCCGCGCGCCAGACCAACTGACGGAAAGCCCCTCT
>DATFVO010000049.1:0-20217 GCA_035260265.1 Methyloceanibacter sp. | reverse complement strand
CGCTTCCGGCAGAACCTGCTCGGCAAGCGCGTCGACTATTCAGGCCGCTCTGTGATCGTGGTCGGACCTGAGCTCAAGCTGCATCAGTGCGGTCTGCCTAAGAAGATGGCGCTCGAGCTGTTCAAGCCGTTCATCTATGCGCGGCTCGACGCCAAGGGCCATGCCGCTACCGTGAAGCAGGCGAAGAAGCTCGTCGAGAAGGAGAAGCCGGAGGTCTGGGATATCCTCGATGAGGTGATCCGCGAGCATCCGGTGCTGCTTAATCGCGCGCCGACCTTGCACCGCCTCGGTATCCAGGCGTTCGAGCCTGTGCTGATCGAGGGCAAGGCCATCCAGCTGCATCCGCTCGTCTGCGCGGCGTTCAATGCCGACTTCGACGGCGACCAGATGGCCGTGCACGTGCCGCTGTCGCTCGAGGCGCAGCTCGAGGCGCGCGTCTTGATGATGTCGACCAACAACATCCTACACCCTGCCAACGGTTCGCCGATCATCGTGCCGTCGCAAGACATCGTGCTCGGCCTCTATTACCTATCGCTGGTGATGGATAATGAGCCTGGCGAGGGGATGATGTTCGGCAACGTCGCGGAGATCCATCATGCGCTCGATGCCAAGGTCGTGACGCTGCATGCCAAGATCAAAGGCCGCTTCATCACGGTCGATGAGAAGGGCAAGCGTGTGTCGCGCATCTACGAGACGACGCCAGGCCGCATGCTGCTCGGCGAACTTCTGCCGAGGCATCCGATGGTGAGCTATGACCTCGTCAACCGGAACCTCACCAAGAAGGAAATCTCCAACATGATCGACGTGGTTTATCGCCATTGCGGTCAGAAGGAGACGGTCATTTTCTGCGACAAGATCATGGGCCTCGGCTTCTCCTATGCGTGCAGGGCCGGCATTTCGTTCGGCAAGGACGACATGGTGATTCCCGAGACCAAGGATGCCATCGTGCACAAGACGAGCGAGCTCGTGCGCGAGTACGAGCAGCAATATAATGATGGCCTGATCACCCGGGGCGAGAAGTACAACAAGGTGGTCGACACCTGGACCGAGTGCACGGAGCAGGTCGCCAAGGAGATGATGAAGCGCATCTCGGCGGTCGAGCGTGATCCGAAGACCAAGCGCGAGAAGCCGATCAACTCCATCTATATGATGTCGCATTCGGGCGCGCGCGGCTCACCGGCGCAGATGAAGCAGCTTGCCGGCATGCGCGGGCTGATGACCAAGCCGTCGGGCGAGATCATCGAAACCCCGATCATCTCCAACTTCAAGGAGGGGCTGTCGGTGCTCGAATACTTCAACTCGACCCACGGCGCCCGCAAGGGCCTGGCCGATACCGCGTTGAAGACGGCGAACTCCGGCTACCTCACGCGGCGTCTCGTCGACGTGGCACAGGATTGCATCGTCACCGAGGAGGATTGCGGCACCGATGCGGGCATCACCGCGCGCGCCATCCTCGAGGCTGGCGAGGTGACCGTGTCGCTCGGTCAGCGCGTGCTCGGCCGCACCGCCGCCGAGAACATCAAGAACCCGTCGACCGGAAAGGTGGTCATCAAGGCCGGTGAGCTGATCGAGGAGGAAGAGGTCGAGGCGCTCGAGGCTGCGCGCGTGCAAGAAGTGCGCATCCGCTCGGCTCTCACCTGCGAGACCAGGAACGGCATATGCGCCAAGTGCTACGGGCGCGATCTCGCCCGCGGCACGCCGGTCAATCTCGGCGAGGCGGTCGGTGTGATCGCCGCCCAGTCGATCGGCGAGCCTGGCACCCAGCTCACCATGCGCACCTTCCATTTGGGTGGTGTGGCATCAGCCAAGGTCGTCGATCAGTCATCTCTCGAGTCGAATTTCGACGGCACCGTGAAGATCAAGCAGCGCAACGTGGTGAAGGATTCGCAAGGCCGGACCATGGTCATGGGCCGCAACACCGCCATCGTCATTCTCGACGAGGACGGCAGCGAGCGGGCTGTGCACCGGGTGCCTTACGGCACGCATCTTCGCGTCGAAGACGGCGTCAAGGTGAAGCGCGGCGATCGTCTCGCCGAGTGGGATCCTTACACCCGTCCAGTGCTGACCGAGGTCGAAGGCACCGTCGATTTCGAGGATCTGGTCGAGGGCGTGTCGGTCAGCGAGCGGCGCGATGAGTCGACCGGTATCACCAACAGCGTGATCATCGATTGGCGTGCGTCACCGCGCGGCACGGATCTCAGACCCGCGATGGTGATCAGGGACAAGAAGGGTAAGGTCGCCAAGCTCTCGCGCGGCGCCGAGGCCCGCTACCTGCTGCCCGTCGACGCGATCCTGTCGGTCGAGGCTGGCCACGAGGTTACGGCAGGCGACGTGCTTGCGCGCATTCCGACCGAGAGCGCCAAGACGCGCGACATCACCGGCGGTCTGCCGCGGGTCGCCGAGCTATTCGAGGCGCGGCGTCCCAAGGACCACGCCATCATCGCCGAGGTCTCAGGCACGGTGCAGCTCGGCCGCGACTACAAGAACAAGCGGCGCATCACCATCGTGCCGGAAGAGGACGGCGCTGAGCCTGTCGAGTACCTGATCCCAAAGGGTCGGCACTTGGCCGTGCAGGAGGGCGACCGCATCGAGAAAGGCGAGTTCCTGCTCGATGGCCACCCTGCACCCCACGACATCCTTGCGATCAAGGGCGTCGAAGAGCTCGCCAACTATCTCGTCAACGAGATCCAGGAGGTCTACCGGTTGCAAGGCGTGACCATCAACGACAAGCATATCGAGGTGATCGTCAGGCAGATGCTGCAGAAGACGGAGGTGGACGATCCCGGCTCGACCGAGTTCCTCAAGGGCGAGCAGGTGGACCGTATCGACTTCGAGGATGCCAACACCGCGGTGGAGGCTGCCGGCGGCAAGCCCGCCACCGGTCAGCCGGTGCTGCTCGGCATCACCAAGGCGAGCCTGCAGACCCGCTCCTTCATCTCGGCGGCGTCGTTCCAGGAGACCACCCGCGTGCTCACCGACGCCGCGGTCAACGGTAAGATGGATGCGCTCGAAGGCCTGAAAGAGAACGTGATCGTCGGTCGGCTCATTCCGGCCGGCACCGGCGGCACGTTGAGCAGGCTGAGCAAGATCGCAACCCACCGCGACGAGCTGATACTTGAAGAGCGGAAGCGCACGGCTTCGGAGCAGATCGAGCAGGAGGATCAGGCGGAGGAGGGCGCCACCGCTTAACCAGAAACCAGAATCCGGAAGGCCAGAAGCCAGAAGTCAAACAGGCCCCTGCTTCTGGCTTCCAATTTCTGGCTTCTCGTCTCTTGACGATGCAAGAATCGGCCTGATACAACGCGCGCACTTTCGCGGCAGGCGGTAACCCTTGTCTGGTTGCCTTCGAGCGCGGGTTAGACGCTGCCGGATTAACCGGGATCATATCGGGGTCATGATCTTGGAGGCTCGCCCTCCAAGGTCCTCTGTGTTGAGGCGCTGAAGCTTGTGGGGCAACCCGCGGTTCGGCTCTAGATGATGTGGGCTATTTTGCCCTGTGGATGGACGTTAAAGGCAGAGAATGCCGACGATACAACAGCTGATTCGCAAGCCCCGCCGCCAGCCGGTGAAGCGGAACAAAGTACCGGCCATGCAGGCCAACCCGCAGAAGCGAGGGGTCTGTACGCGCGTCTATACCACGACGCCGAAGAAGCCGAACTCCGCGCTCCGCAAGGTGGCCCGTGTCCGCCTCACCAATCAGCTCGAAGTGACGAGCTACATCCCCGGCGAGGGACATAATCTGCAAGAGCATTCGGTGGTGTTGATCAGGGGCGGGCGCGTCAAAGACCTTCCCGGCGTACGCTATCACATCATTCGTGGCGTGCTCGATACCCAAGGCGTGGGCGATCGCCGTCAGCGGCGCTCCAAATACGGAGCCAAACGACCCAAATAGCGGGTCGTTTTGTGTTCTTAAGGAACGGACCAAACGACATGTCGAGACGGCGCAGAGCAGATAAGCGCGAGGTCATCCCCGACCCGAAATTCGGGGACATCGTGCTTACCAAGTTCATGAACTCCATCATGCAGGAGGGCAAGAAGTCCGTCGCCGAGCGGCTCGTCTATGGCGCCCTCGATCAGATGGAGAAGAAGGCGAAGTCGAACCCGGTCGAGCTGTTCCACGAGGCGCTCCGCAACGTCATGCCTGCGCTCGAAGTGAGGTCACGGCGCGTCGGCGGCGCTACCTATCAGGTTCCGGTTGAGGTGAGGCTCGATCGCCGTCAAGCCCTTGCCATCCGCTGGATCATCTCCGCGGCGCGCGGGCGCAACGAGAACACCATGGTCGAGCGCTTGTCAGGAGAGCTGCTCGACGCTGCCAACAACCGCGGGACAGCTGTGAAGAAGCGCGAGGACACGCACCGGATGGCGGAGGCGAACCGAGCCTTCTCGCATTACCGCTGGTAACGGATTCAAGGATTAGAAAATGCCGCGAGCTACCCCATTAGAGGATTACCGCAACATCGGGATCATGGCGCATATCGACGCCGGCAAGACTACGACCACCGAGCGGATCCTCTACTACACCGGTAAAAGCTACAAGATGGGCGAGGTGCACGAAGGCTCCGCCACCATGGATTGGATGGAGCAAGAGCAGGAGCGCGGCATCACCATCACGAGCGCCGCGACTACGGCTTTCTGGAACGGCAAGCGCGTCAATATCATCGACACGCCTGGCCACGTCGACTTCACCATCGAGGTCGAGCGTAGCTTGCGCGTGCTCGACGGCGCGGTCGCCCTGCTCGACGCCAACCAGGGCGTAGAGCCGCAGACCGAGACGGTATGGCGTCAGGCCGACAAATACGGCGTGCCGCGCATGATCTTCGTCAACAAGATGGACAAGATCGGCGCCGACTTCTTCGTATCGCTGCAGATGGTCAAGGAGCGCCTCGGCGCCAATCCCGTCGTTCTCCAGCTGCCGCTCGGGATCGAGTCAAGCTTCAAGGGCATCATCGACCTCATCCGCCTGAAGGCGGTGGTATGGGACGACGAGTCGCTCGGCGCCAAATTTCACGACGAGGAGATCCCGGCCGATCTTCTCGATCAAGCCAAGAAGTATCGCGACATGCTTGTCGAGCAGGCGGTCGAGGTCGATGAGGCCGCCACCGAAGCCTATCTCGAAGGCAAGGAGCCGAGCGTAGCGGAGCTCAAGGCTCTGATCCGCAAGGGCACCGTCAGCAGTCAATTCGTGCCGGTCCTGTGCGGCTCAGCTTTCAAAAACAAAGGCGTTCAGCCTTTGCTCGATGCTGTGGTGGATTATCTGCCGTCGCCGCTCGACGTGCCGCCGGTCAAGGGCATCGATCCCAAGACGGGTGATGAGACAAGCCGCGAGCCGTCGGATACGGCCCCGCTTTCCATGCTCGCCTTCAAGATCATGAACGACCCGTTCGTCGGCTCACTCACCTTCTGCCGCATCTATTCCGGCCACGTCGATTCCGGCACGACGCTGATGAACACGGTGAAGGACAAGAAGGAGCGCATCGGCCGCATGCTCCTGATGCATGCCAATCACCGGGAGGACATCAAGGAGGCCTTTACCGGCGACATCGTCGCGCTCGCAGGGCTAAAGGACGTGACCACCGGCGACACGCTGTGCGATCCGGCAAAGCCTGTAATCCTCGAGCGCATGGAGTTTCCCGATCCGGTCATCGAGGTGGCAGTCGAGCCGAAGACCAAAGGCGACCAGGAGAAGCTCGGCGTCGCGCTGCACCGCCTCGCCCAGGAGGATCCCTCGTTCCGCGTCTCGGTCGACCACGAGTCGGGCCAGACCATCATCAAGGGCATGGGCGAGCTTCACCTCGACATCATCGTCGACCGCATGAAGCGCGAGTTCAAGGTCGAGGCCAATGTCGGCGCGCCGCAAGTGGCCTATCGCGAGACGGTGTCGAAGCGCGCTGAGGAAGACTATACGCACAAGAAGCAGACGGGCGGCTCTGGTCAGTTCGCCCGTGTGAAGCTCGTCATCGAGCCGAACGAGCAGGGTAAGGGCTTCGAGTTCGTGAACAAGGTAGTCGGCGGCAATGTGCCGAAGGAATACATCCCCGGCGTGCAGAAGGGCGTGCGGAGCGTCATCGATTCAGGCGTGTTCGCAGGCTTCCCCATGCTGGACGTCAAAGTGACGCTGGTCGACGGCGCCTATCACGACGTCGATTCGAGCGTGATGGCGTTCGAGATCGCCGGCCGTCAGGGCTTCAGGGAAGGCGCGCGCAGGGCGGCGCCGAAGCTCCTCGAGCCGATGATGAAGGTCGAGGTGGTGACGCCCGAGGACTATGTCGGCGGCATCATCGGCGACCTCACCAGCCGGAGAGGCCAGGTGCGTGGGCAGGAGAGCCGCGGCGATGCCGCAGTGATCAGCGCCATGGTGCCGCTCGCCAATATGTTCGGCTACGTGAACACGCTCCGCTCGATGAGCCAGGGCCGCGCGCAGTTCACCATGCAGTTCGACCACTACGCGCAGGTACCGCAGGCGGTGGCTGAAGAGGTGCAAGCGAAATTTGCCTAGTGAGGTCGAGAGGACCTTCGGAGCCAAGTGATTCTAGTGTTGAAGGATGGAGAGCCAGGATGGCTAAGGAAAAATTTCAGCGGACCAAGCCGCATTGCAACATCGGGACCATCGGTCATGTCGATCATGGCAAGACGACGCTGACGGCCGCGATTACCAAGGTGTTGGCCGAGAAGGGCGGTGCCAAGTTCACCGCCTATGACGAGATCGACAAGGCGCCGGAAGAGAAAGCGCGCGGCATCACTATCGCGACCGCCCACGTGGAGTATGAGACCGGCAAGCGGCACTACGCTCATGTCGACTGTCCCGGTCATGCCGACTACGTGAAGAACATGATCACCGGCGCCGCGCAGATGGACGGCGCCATCCTCGTGGTGTCCGCCGCCGACGGCCCCATGCCGCAGACCCGCGAGCACATCCTGCTCGCCCGTCAGGTGGGCGTGCCGGCGCTCGTCGTCTACCTCAACAAGACCGACATGGTCGACGACCCCGAGCTGCTCGACCTCGTCGAGCTCGAGGTGCGCGAGCTGCTCTCGAAATACGAGTTCCCCGGCGACGAGATTCCCATCGTCAAGGGCTCGGCACTCGCCGCGCTCGAGGGCCGCGACGAGGAGGTCGGCAAGAAGTCGATCGAGAATCTGATGAACGCCGTGGATGAGTACATTCCGCAGCCTGACCGGCCCAAGGACAAGCCGTTCCTCATGCCGATCGAGGATGTGTTCTCGATCTCTGGCCGCGGCACCGTGGTCACCGGGCGCATCGAGCGCGGTGTGATCAAGGTCGGCGAGGAGGTGGAGATCATCGGCATCAGGCCGACCACCAAGACCGTGGTCACCGGCGTCGAGATGTTCCGCAAGCTGCTCGACCAGGGCGAGGCCGGCGACAATGTCGGATGCCTGCTTCGCGGCGTTGATCGCGAGGCGGTCGAGCGCGGCCAGGTGCTGGCGAAGCCGGGCTCGGTGACGCCTCACACCAAGTTCAAGGCCGAGGCCTACATCCTCACTAAGGAGGAAGGCGGGCGCCATACCCCATTCTTCGGCAATTACCGTCCGCAGTTCTATTTCCGCACCACTGACGTGACCGGCGTCGTGCATTTGCCGGAAGGGACCGAGATGGTGATGCCGGGCGACAACATCGCCATGACGGTCGAGCTGATCGTGCCGATCGCCATGGAGGAGAAGCTCCGCTTCGCCATTCGCGAGGGCGGCCGCACCGTCGGCGCCGGCGTGGTGGCGTCGATCATCGAGTAAGGGAGGATTAGGAGCGCGCCGGCCTAAGCGGCGCGCTCCTCGATTTTGAGGCCATCGAGATGCAAAGCCAGAACATAAGAATCAGGCTCAAAGCCTTCGACCATCGCATCCTCGATGCGTCGACCAAGGAGATTGTGAACACCGCTAAACGGACCGGTGCCGAGGTGCGCGGACCCATTCCGCTGCCCACCCGCATCGAGAAGTTTACCGTGAACCGCTCTCCCCATATCGACAAGAAGAGCCGCGAGCAGTTCGAGATGCGCACGCATAAGCGCCTGCTCGACATCGTCGATCCTACGCCGCAGACGGTCGATGCGCTGATGAAGCTCGACCTCGCCGCCGGCGTTGACGTCGAGATCAAGCTCTAAGGCGGCAAGAGACGAGGTAAGAAACAAGACCGATGCGATCAGGTGTCATCGCGCAAAAGGTCGGCATGACCAGGATCTTCACCGATGCCGGGGAGCACATCCCGGTGACGGTGCTGCGCCTCGACAATTGCCAGGTGGTCGGCCAGCGCACCGAGGAGAAGAACGGCTACACCGCGGTTCAGCTTGGCGCCGGCAGGCCCAAGTTGAAGCGGCTGACCCGCGCCGCGCGCGGGCAATTCGCCGTGGCCAATGTCGAGCCCAAGCGGAAGCTCGCCGAGTTTCGGGTGAGCCCCGAGAATCTGATCCAGGTGGGCGCCGAGATCACCGCCGATCACTTCGTAGAAGGCCAGTATGTCGATGTGTCGGGCACGACCATCGGCAAGGGTTTTGCCGGCGTCATCAAGCGCCACAATTTCGGCGGCTTGCGCGCCTCGCACGGCGTGTCGATCAGCCACCGAAGCCACGGCTCGACCGGCCAGCGCCAGGACCCCGGCAAGGTGTTCAAAGGCAAGAAGATGGCCGGCCACATGGGCGATGTGAATGTCACCACGCAGAACCTCCGCGTGGTGAAGACCGACCCCGAGCGCGGCCTGATCATGATCAAGGGCGCAGTCCCTGGCGCCAAAGGCGGTTGGGTGCTGCTCTCTGATGCGGTGAAGCGCACGCTGCCGGAAAGTGCGCCGAAGCCCGGTGCGTTTCGCAAAGCGTCCGACGAGGCGCCGAAGCAAGCCAAGGCCGCAAAGTCCGAGCAGACTGAGACTGCTGCGACCGACGAGACTGAGGGTGGGAGCCAACAGTGATGAAGGCCGACATCACCACCCTCGACGCCAAGAAGGCGGGCACCGTCGAGCTCCCCGACCATGTGTTCGGGCTCGAGCCCAGGGCCGACATTCTCGCCCGCATGGTGCGCTACCAGCTCGCCAAGCGGCGGAGTGGCACGGCTCATGTCAAGGATCGCTCCAAGATCAATGCCACGACCGCCAAGATGTACCGCCAGAAGGGTACCGGCCGCGCGCGTCACGGCAGTAAGAAAGCGCCGATTTTCAGGGGTGGCGGCAAGGCGTTCGGGCCTAAGCCGCATAGCTTCGCCATCGAGCTGCCGAAGAAGGTGAGGGCGCTTGCGCTCAAGCACGCACTCTCGTCCAAGGCAAAGTCGGACACGCTGGTCGTAATCGACAAATGCGAGCTCAAGGACGGCAAGACCAAGGAGCTCAAGTCGCGCTTCGCAAAGCTCGGCTTCGGTTCGGTGCTGATCATCGATGGCGCCGGCGTGCAGGAGGCTTTCGCCCGCGCAGCCCGCAACATTCCTGATGTCGACGTGTTGCCGGTCGCCGGCATCAACGTCTATGACATTCTCCGGCACGAGAAGCTCGTGCTGACCAAGGCTGCGGTCGAGGCGCTGGAGGCGAGGTTCAAATGAGCGCGCACTCCGCGTATGACGTGATCATCGCGCCAGTGATTACCGAGAAAGCAACGGCTGTCTCTGAGTCGAACCAGGTGGTGTTCAAGGTGCGTCGCGACGCGACCAAGCCCGAGATCAAGGCCGCCATCGAGCAGCTGTTCGGGGTCAAGGTGCTCGCAGTGAACACGATTCTCCGCAAAGGCAAGACCAAGACCTTCCGTGGGGTTAAGGGCAAGCAGCAGGACGTCAAGAAAGCGATCGTGCGCCTCGCCGAAGGCGACACGATCGACGTGACGACGAGGATCTGACGGCCATGGCGCTCAAGACATTCAAGCCGACCACGCCAAGCCAGCGTCAACTCGTGCTCGTCGACCGCAGCCATCTCCATAACGGCAAGCCGGTCAAGGCGCTCACCGAGGGTCTGCGCAAGACCGGCGGCCGCAACAATCAAGGCCGCGTATCGATGTGGCATCGCGGGGGCGGGCATAAGCGGGCCTACCGCAAGGTCGACTTCAAGCGCGGCAAGCTCGGCGTCCCGGCGACGGTCGAGCGGCTCGAATACGATCCGAACCGCACCGCTTTCATCGCGCTGATCAAGTACGAGGACGGCGAGCTGTCTTATATTTTGGCGCCGCAGCGGCTTGCGCCCGGCGACACGGTGATCTCCGACATCCGCGTCGACGTTAAGCCCGGCAATGCTATGCCGCTGGCCAACATGCCGATCGGCACCATCATCCACAATGTGGAGATGAAGAAAGGCAAGGGCGGACAGCTCGCCCGCGCCGCAGGCACTTACGTCCAGCTCGTCGGCCGCGACGCGGGTTACGCAATCCTGAGATTGAATTCAGGCGAGACGCGCATGGTGCCGGCAGAGTGCATGGCGACGGTTGGCGCAGTCTCGAACCCCGACAACTCCAATATCTCGATTGGCAAAGCTGGCCGCGTGCGCTGGAAAGGGCGGAGGCCCGTGGTGCGCGGCGTGGCAATGAACCCGATCGACCATCCGCATGGTGGCGGCGAGGGCCGCACCTCCGGCGGCCGTCACCCGGTGACGCCCTGGGGCAAATCGACCAAAGGCAAGAAGACGCGCCACAACCGGTCGACCGACAAATACATCCTGCGCAACCGCCATCAGAAGAAGGGATAACAAGTGGCACGCTCGATTTGGAAAGGTCCGTTCGTCGACGGATATCTGCTCAAGAAGGCCGAGAAAGCGCGAGGCTCCGGCTCGAATGCGGTGATCAAGATGTGGTCGCGACGTTCGACCATCCTGCCGCAATTCGTCGGCCTCACCTTCGGCGTGCATAACGGGCACAAGCACATCCCGGTGCTCGTTACCGAGGACATGGTCGGCCACAAGTTCGGGGAGTTTGCGCCGACCCGGACCTTCTACGGCCATGCCGCGGACCGCAAGGCCAAGCGAGCAACGCCGACGACGGCGAAAGAGTAAGAGTCATGGGCAAGCCTGCGCGCGAGCGAGCGCTGAAAGACAACGAGGCGAGGGCGGTGACGCGGCTCATGCGGGTTAGCCCGCAGAAGCTCAACCTGCTTGCGCAATTGATCCGCGGCAAGAAGGTTGAACGCGCGCTCGCCGATCTTACCTTCTCGCGGAAGCGCGTCGCCAAGGACGTCAAGAAGACGCTCGAATCGGCAATTGCCAACGCCGAGAACAATCATGACCTCGACGTCGACGCGCTAGTCGTGGCCGAGGCCTATGTCGGCAAAAGCCTGGTGATGAAACGCATCCGGGCGCGGGCGCGTGGCCGCGCCGCCCGGATCGAGAAGCCGTTTGCGCAGATCACCGTCGTGCTGCGCCAAGTTGAGGAGCCCGCTTAATGGGTCAGAAAGTCAATCCGATCGGGCTTAGGCTCGGCGTCAACCGCACCTGGGACTCGCGCTGGTATGCGTCGCGCGGCGAATACGCGCGGCTGCTGCACGAGGACCTCAAGATGCGTAATCACATCCTCGAGTCGCGCAAGCAGGCCGGCATCTCCAAGGTGGTGATCGAGCGCCCGCACAAGAAGTGCCGCGTGACGGTGCATACCGCGCGCCCCGGCATCCTGATCGGCAAGAAGGGCTCGGACATCGAGAAGCTCAGACGCGAGCTTGCCGCGATGACGGATTCAGAGGTGCATCTCAATATCGTCGAGGTGCGCAAGCCTGAGATCGACGCGACGCTGGTGGCCGAGGGCATCTCCCAGCAGCTCGAGCGCCGGGTCGCCTTCCGCCGCGCCATGAAGCGCGCGGTGCAGTCCGCCATCCGCATGGGCGCACTCGGCATCCGCATCAATTCCGGCGGCCGGCTCGGCGGCGCGGAGATTGCGCGCATGGAGTGGTATCGCGAGGGCCGCGTGCCGCTGCATACGCTGCGCGCCAATATCGATTATGGCACGGCGCTCGCGCGCACCGCTTACGGCGTGATCGGGGTCAAGGTCTGGATCTTCAAGGGCGAGATCATGGAGCACGATCCCATGGCCCAGGAGAACAAGGCGCTCGAGGCGCAGGAAGGCGGCCGCTCGACTGGGCGCCGCGAGCCGGCCGCGGCGCAGAGCTAAGAGATTAGGTTCAAGTCATGCTGCAACCGAAGCGAACGAAATACCGCAAGGCTCACAAGGGGCGCATCAAAGGCGCCGCTTCGAGCGCGGTCACGCTCAATTTTGGCAATTTCGGGCTGAAGGCGCAGGAGCCCGCGCGCATTACCGCGCGGCAGATCGAGGCTGCTCGGCGCGCCATGACGCGGCAGATGAAGCGCTCGGGGCGGGTGTGGATCAGGCTGTTCCCGGACGTGCCGGTGTCGAAGAAGCCGACCGAGGTGCGCATGGGCAAAGGCAAGGGCACGCCCGAGTTCTGGGTGGCGCGGGTCAAGCCCGGCCGCATCATGTTCGAGATCGACGGCGTGAGCGCGGCTGTCGCGCGCGAGTCGCTCCGCCTTGGCGCGGCCAAGCTTCCAATCAAGACGCGCATCGTCGCGCGCGTTGTCGAAGCTTAAGCCATGAAAGCCGCTCAAGTCCGCGGGATGACCGACGACCAGCTCTCCGATGAGCTGGTCAAGCTCAAGAAGGAGCAGTTCAACCTGCGCTTTCAGGCTGCCTCTGGCCAGCTCGAGAACACGGCGCGGGTGAGACAGATCAGGCGCGACATCGCGCGCATCCAGACGATCGCTCGAGAGAGGCCGGCGCGTGAGGCGGTAGCGGCCGTGTCCAAGCCAAAACCCAAGGCCGAGGCAAAGGCGCCGAAGGAGCCAAAAGCAAAGGCGCCCAAGGCAACGAAGACGAAAGCCGAGCCTAGGGCCAAGCCAAAGGCTAAGGTGAAGAAGGCGAAGGAATAAACGAGAGATGCCGAAACGAGTTCTGCAAGGCGTCGTAGTGAGTGACAAGAACGATAAGACTGTGGTGGTCCGCGTCGACCGGCGCTTCACGCATCCGCTGCTGCAAAAGACCGTGCGGCGGAGCAAGAACTATCACGCCCATGACGAGAAGAACGAGTTCAAGGTCGGCGAAACCGTATGGATCGAGGAATGCCCGCCGATCTCCAAGCAGAAGCGGTGGACGGTTTTGCCGCGGACGACGAGCTGACGCGAAGCGGGAGCTAGAGGGCGCGAAGTGCCATGATTCAGATGCAGACCAATCTCGACGTCGCCGACAATTCCGGCGCCCGGCGCGTCCAGTGCATCAAGGTGCTCGGCGGGTCGAAGCGGAAATACGCTTCGATCGGCGACACCATCGTGGTCTCCGTCAAGGAGGCGATCCCGCGCGGCCGCGTCAAGAAAGGCCAAGTGATGAAGGCGGTCGTGGTACGCACCGCCAAGGGTGTGCGCCGCCCCGACGGCTCAATCATTCGTTTCGACCGCAACGCAGCGGTCCTGGTCAATCCACAGGGCGAGCCGATCGGCACGCGCATTTTCGGGCCTGTGACTCGCGAACTCAGGGCGAAGAAGCACATGAAGATCGTGTCGCTCGCTCCGGAGGTGCTGTGATGCCTAAGCTCAAGATCAAGAAGGGTGACCACGTCGTGGTTATCACCGGCAAGAACAAGGGCAAGAAGGGTGAGGTGCTCAAGGTGTTGCCGGACGAGAACCGCGCCATCGTCAGCGGCGTGGCCGTGGTGAAGCGTCATCAGCGCCAGACCGCGTCGCAAGAGGGCGGCATCGTCTCGAAAGAGGCGCCGATCCACATCTCCAATCTCGCGCTTGAGGACCCCAAGGACGGGAAGCCGACGCGCGTCGGGTACAAATTTCTGAAGGACGGGCGCAAGGTCCGCTTTGCCAGACGCTCGGGAGAGGTCATCGATGGCTGAGAAGGCCTATATCCCGCGTCTCAAGCAGCACTACCAGGAGGTGCTCTCCAAGCAGCTCGCCAAGGACTTCGGCTACGCCAATCCGATGCAGGTGCCTCGGCTCGACAAGGTCGTGCTCAACATGGGCGTCGGCGAAGGCATCAGCGACTCGAAGAAGGTGAACGCCGCGGCTTCCGACCTTGGGCTGATCGCGGGACAGAAGGCGGTCATCACGCGGGCACGTAAGTCGATCGCGACTTTCAAACTGCGCGAAGGCATGCCAATCGGCGCCAAGGTCACTCTCAGGCAGAACCGCATGTACGAGTTCGTCGACCGGCTCGTGAACATCGCCCTTCCGCGGGTGCGAGACTTCCGCGGATTAAACCCGAAAAGCTTCGATGGAAGAGGCAATTACGCCATTGGGCTTAAGGAGCACATCATCTTTCCCGAGATCGACTACGACAAGGTCGAAGACGTGCTCGGGATGGACATCATCGTCTGCACGACGGCGCGCACCGACGACGAGGCGCGCGCGCTTCTTGCAGGATTGAATTTTCCATTCCGCAGCTAAGGCACATCGCACGGCTGCGACAGGAGGACGTGAATGGCTAAGACGAGCATGATCGAGCGCAACAACAAGCGGCGCCGGCTTGCGAAGAAATACAAGACGCGGCGGACGCGGCTCAAAGCGATCGCCGCGGACCGGTCGCTTCCCGCCGAGGAGCGCTTCGCCGCTCGGCTCAAGCTCGCCGAGCTGCCGCGCAACTCCTCGCCGACCCGTATCCGCAACCGTTGCGATCTCACCGGCCGGCCCAGAGGCTACTACCGCAAGCTCCGCATGTCGCGCATCGCGCTGCGCGAGCTCGGAAGCCAGGGGCTCATTCCCGGCATGATCAAGTCGAGCTGGTAAGGACCATAGATGAGCATCAACGATCCACTAGGCGACATGCTTGCCCGTATTCGCAACGCACAGATGCGGCATAAGGCCAAGGTCACCACGCCTGCGTCAAAGCTCAGGGAGCACGTGCTCGAAGTGCTGGCCGAAGAGGGCTATATCCGCGGCTATGCGCGCGTCGACTATACGGGCGGGCGCTCCGAGTTCGAGATCGAGCTCAAATATTTCGACGGCGAGCCGGTGATCAAGGACATCAAGCGGGTGTCGACACCTGGCCGCCGCGTTTATTCGTCGGTCAAGGATCTGCCGACTGTCGCCAACGGGCTTGGCGTCGCCATCTTGTCGACGCCGAAAGGCGTGATGTCGGATTCGCGCGCCCGGAGCGAGAATGTCGGCGGCGAGATCCTGTGTAACGTGTTCTAGGTCAGACCCATGTCACGTATCGGCAAGAAGCCCGTTTCAGTCCCAAGCGGCGTGACCGCGGCGGTCAACGGCCAGGAGGTCAAAGTCAAAGGCCCCAAGGGCGAGCTGAAGCACGTGCTCGTCGACGACATCATTGCCAAGCTCGACAAAGGCGGCATCGAAATCTCGATGCGCGAGGACACTCAAGAGGCGCGCGCCATGTGGGGCATGTCGCGAACGCTTGTGGCCAATCTTATCGCCGGCGTGTCCCAAGGCTTCACCAAGAGACTCGAGATCACGGGCGTCGGCTATAGAGCCGCGGTGCAGGGCTCCAACCTCCAGCTCCAGCTTGGCTATAGCCACGACATCACCTATCCCATTCCGCAAGGAATCCAGGTGCAATGTCCGAAGCCCACCGAGATCTTGGTGTCTGGCATCGATAAGCAGAAGGTCGGCCAGGTCGCGGCCGAGATCAGGAAATTCAGGCCGCCGGAGCCTTACAAGGGCAAGGGCGTGCGCTATGCGGGCGAGTTCATCCTCCGCAAGGAAGGCAAGAAGAAGTAGGACGACAACGATGGCCGCTTCGAATGAAGGCTTTGTGCGGCGGTCGCGCCGCGTGCGTCACACGCTGAAGCGTGCGGCGAATGGACGGGCCCGCCTCTCGGTGTTCCGCTCATCGAAGCACATCTATGCGCAAGTGATCGACGACCGCGCCGGCAAGACCGTGGCTGCAGCCTCGACGCTCGACAAGGGCCTCAAGGGATCATTGCCCAAGGGCAGCGATCTCGCCGCCGCGACCGCGGTCGGGAAGCTCCTGGCTGAGCGGGCACTTGCGGCCGGCGTGAAGGACGTGGTTTTTGACCGCGGCGGATATCTCTATCACGGGCGGGTCAAGGCGCTAGCCGAGGCTGCCCGCGAGGCAGGCCTGAACTTCTAGAGCTACGAAAGGAACGGCAGGTGGCACGAGGCCAGCAAGGAAGAGACCGCGAAGAGCGCGAGCGCGACAGCGAATTCGTCGACAAGCTTGTGCACATCAATCGCGTGGCCAAGGTGGTCAAGGGCGGAAGGCGCTTCGGCTTTGCCGCGCTCGTTGTGGTCGGCGACCAGAAGGGCCGGGTCGGGTTCGGCCACGGCAAGGCGCGCGAGGTGCCAGAAGCCATCCGCAAGGCGACCGAGGCCGCCAAGCGCAACCTCGTCAAGGTACCGTTGCGCGAAGGCCGCACGCTGCATCACGACGTGAGCGGCCATCATGGCTCTGGCCGGGTGGTGCTCAGGGCAGCGCCTCCCGGTACCGGCATCATCGCCGGCGGACCGATGCGCGCGGTGTTTGAGACGCTCGGCATCCAGGACGTGGTGGCGAAGTCGCTTGGCAGCTCAAATCCCTACAACATGGTGCGCGCCACTTTTGACGCATTGCGCCACGAGGATAGCCCGCGAGGCGTAGCCGCCCGTCGCGGCAAGAAGGTGAGCGAGATCGTGTCGCGGCGGAGAGACGGCGCCGGCGAGAGCGCAGGCCAGGCCGAAGTCTAAGAAATCTGGTCAACAAGGAATTGTGAGATGACCAAGTCATCGAAAAGGAAGACCATTGTCGTCGAACAGATTGGGAGTCCGATCAGGCGTCCCTATATCCAGCGCGCGACGTTGATCGGGCTCGGCCTCAACAAGATGCACAAGCGGCGTACCTTGATCGACAGCCCGCAGGTGCGCGGCATGGTCGCCAAGGTCAGTCACCTCGTCCGCATCGTCGATGACGAGAACAAGGCTTAAAGGAAGAAAAGGCCATGCGGCTCAACGAGATCAGGGACCGGCCAGGCGCCACCAGCGCGAGAAAGCGGCTCGGCCGCGGCATCGGCTCGGGGCTAGGCAAGACGGCGGGCAAAGGCACCAAGGGTCAGAAGGCCCGCGCCGGCATCTCGATCAAAGGTTTCGAAGGCGGCCAGATGCCGCTCCATCGGCGCCTGCCGAAGCGCGGCTTCAACAACATTTTCACCAAGAAGTTTAACGAGCTCAATCTCGGCAAGATTCAGGGCGCGATCGACGCTGGCGCGCTTGACGGCAACAAGCCGATCACCGTCGGGGCGCTCAAAGAGGCGGGTCTCATCCGCCGCGCCAAAGACGGCGTGCGCCTGCTTGGCTCGGGCGAGATCAAAGGTAAGCTCGCCTTCGAGGTGACCGGCGCGTCGCAAAGCACAGTCAAGGCGGTCGAAGCCAAGGGCGGCACAGTTACCCTGAAATCCATCACCGGCCGCGAGAAGCCCGCTGCCGACAAGATCAAGGCCGAGAAGCGGGCCGCGAAGCGCGCCGCTGCGTTGGCCAAGGCTGAAGCCAAGGGCGGCAAGAAGCCCAAGGGCGAGCAGGCTGAGGAAGCCCAGGCCCCGAAGGCCACCAAGGCTAAGTCCGAGAAGCCCAAGGCCGATGAGGGCGAGGCCAAGAAGGCCAAAGCGAACCCCGCCAAGACGGACAAGTCAGAGTGACGTGAGGCGGGCCCCAATGGCCCTCGCGTTTCTCGCTAAGGAGAGAAGCGTCTAAATGGTCTCTGCCGCGGAACAGCTCGTTGCCAACCTCAACTTCGCGGCCTTTGCCAAGGCTGACGAGCTCAAGAAGCGCATCTGGTTCACGCTCGGCGCGCTGCTGATCTACCGGCTCGGCACCTACATCCCAATTCCCGGCGTCAATCCGCAAGCGCTCGCCGAGATGTTTCAGCGGAATCAGTCCGGCATCCTCGGCATGTTCAATGCGTTCTCGGGCGGTGCGGTCGGGCGCATGGCGATCTTTGCGCTCAACATCATGCCGTATATCTCGGCATCGATCATTATTCAGCTCTTGACCACGGTCTCGCCACATCTCGAGCAGCTGAAGAAGGAAGGCGAGCAGGGACGGCGCCAGATCAACCAGTACACGCGCTACGGCACGGTGATTCTTGCCGCGCTGCAGGGCTATGGCATCGCCATCGGCCTCGAAGGCGCTGGCAACGTCGTGCTCGATCCAGGTTGGTTCTTCCGCATTACCACGGCCATTACGCTGGTCGGCGGCACCGTATTCCTGATGTGGCTCGGCGAGCAGATTACCGCGCGGGGGGTCGGCAACGGCATCTCGCTGATCATCTTCGCCGGCATCGTGGCGCAATTGCCCCATGCCGTTGTTGGAACCTTAGAGCTCGGGCGCCAGGGAGCGCTCTCGACCACACTCATCATTCTTCTGCTCATCATGTGCGTGGTCGTGGTCGGCGTCATCGTGTTCATGGAGCGCGCCCAGCGGCGCCTCCTCGTGCAATATCCAAAGCGGCAAGTCGGCAACCGCATGTTCCAGGGCGATGCCTCGCATCTGCCGCTGAAACTGAACAGCGCCGGCGTGATCCCGCCGATCTTCGCCTCCTCGCTGCTGCTCTTGCCGATCACCGTCGCCAACTTCTCGGCCGGGCGGGGACCTGAGTGGTTGAACACGGTCACCGCCATGCTCGGTCGCGGGCAACCGCTGCACATCATTCTCTACATCGCGCTGATCGTGTTCTTCGCCTTCTTCTACACGGCGGTGGTGTTCAATCCCAAGGACACGGCCGACAACCTGAAGAAGTATGGCGGCTTCCTGCCCGGCATCAGGCCTGGCGAGCGCACCGCAGAATATATCGACTACGTGCTGACCAGGATCACGGTGGTCGGCGCGATCTATCTCGCCGCCGTGTGCGTCCTGCCCGAGATCCTCATCTCCTATGCCGGCGTGCCGTTCTATTTCGGTGGCACCTCGCTGCTCATCGTGGTGAGCGTCACCATGGATACCGTCGCCCAGATTCAGAGCCATCTCTTAGCCCATCAATATGAGGGCTTGATCAAGCGGGCGCGGCTTAGAGGCGCGAGGCGGAACCGATGAACCTGGTCCTGCTCGGCCCTCCCGGCGCGGGCAAAGGCACCCAGGCAAAGCTGCTCGAAGACTCCCGCTCGCTTGTCAAGCTCTCGACCGGCGACATGCTGAGGGCCGCCGTGGCTGCCGGCACATCGCGTGGGCGCAAAGCCGGCCAGATCATGGAGCGCGGTGAGCTTGTTCCCGATGACCTCGTCATCAAGCTGATCGCGGAGCGCCTCGATGAGGACGCGGGTGGCCAGGGATTCATCTTCGACGGCTTTCCGCGCACAGCGGCACAAGCAGAGGCTCTCGACCGCCTGCTCAAGCAGCGGGACAAGAAGCTCGATGCTGTGGTGGTGATGGACGTCGACGACGACGCCCTGGTCGAGCGCGTTGCCGGCCGGTTCGCCTGCGCCAAATGCGGCGAGGGCTATCACGACCTCTACAAGCTGCCCAAGGTCGAGGGCGTATGCGATCGCTGCGGCTCGACCGAGTTCGTGCGGCGCAAGGACGACAACGAAGAGGTGGTGCGGGCAAGGTTGAAGGCCTATCACGCCCAGACCGAGCCCCTGATCGAATACTATGAACGCCAAGGGAAGGTGAGGGCGGTCGACGGCATGGCCGACATTCCGACCGTGCACAAGGAGATCGCCCGGGCGCTCGGCCCGGCTCAGGCAGAGGGCCGAAAAACGGGCAAATAGCGCCGGTTGACCTTGTCAAGCGGAATCGCTACATAAGCGCCCGCACCATTGAAAAATGGACTGACCGGTCCCGGGGGTAGAGCCTGTCCGCGGTCGGTTTCGTTGTGTTCTGATTGGGTAATCCGGCTTTGATTTCAGCACGTTAGCCGTGCGCGAGGAGACGACTGCGTGGCCCGAATTGCAGGTGTGAATATCCCGACCAACAAGCGGGTCGAGGTAGCGCTCACTTCTATCCACGGCATTGGCGACACCTTCGCCAAGCAGATTTGCCAAAAGGTCTCGATTCCGCCGGAGCGGCGGGTGAGCCAGCTCACCGAATCAGAGATCAGTCAGATTCGTGAGGTGATCGACCGCGACTATGTGGTCGAAGGCGATCTTCGGCGCGAGGTCGCCATGAACATCAAGCGTTTGATGGACCTCGGCTGCTACCGGGGCTTGCGTCATCGCCGCGGATTGCCTGTGCGCGGTCAGAGGACCCATACCAATGCGCGCACGCGTAAAGGGCCGGCCAAACCGATCGCCGGCAAGAAAAAGTAGGCAGCCCTGATAGAGCAGCCCGAGCTTTGGATTCGGCCTGCGTCAGTTTGC
>DATFVO010000048.1:0-6770 GCA_035260265.1 Methyloceanibacter sp. | reverse complement strand
CGCGCAGCCCGCTCACAAGAACCATAGCCAAGTGAAGACGGCAAACAGCGGCAACAGGATCACTCCAGACCACAGCATGTAGCCGATGAAGCTCGGCATCTTGATGCCACGCTCCTCGCAGATCGAGCGCACCATGAAGTTGGGCGCGTTGCCGATATAGGTGTTGGCGCCCATGAATACCGCGCCAGCCGAGATGGCAAGCAGAGTCGAGGCGAGCGGGCCCATCAGCTGTTGCGCGTCGCCACCAGCTAGATTGAAGAAGGCGAGATAGGTCGGCGCATTGTCAAGGAAGCTCGACAGTACGCCGGTCAGCCAGAAATAGGCTGCATTAACAGGCCGTTCATCGTCGGTGGAAACCAGGCCGAGCAAAGGGGCGAATGGCCCGTCGTGGCCGGCCTTCAGCATGGCCAGCACCGGGATCATGGTGACGAAGATGGCGGCGAATAACGTCGCAACCTCCTGCATCGGCGTCCAAGTGAACGCATTCTCCACGCGAGTCGAAGATTTCGTCGTGCGCCAGGAGAGGAGGCTTATTAGGATGAGGGTAGCGTCGCGCAGAAGACCGCTCGCTGGCAATTCTATGCCGAGCCCGATCGGTACGGCCGCGTTTCCCTTCCATATCCCGCTCGCGAGCACCGTGAGCGCTACCGCAAAGAGGTAGAGCACATTGTGCAGGCCCTCGATGCTGATCTCGCGGGTGACAGCGCTTTTGGCCCTGACCTCCGGCGCCTCTCGGTTCCACGCGAGACGGTCGATGAGATAGAACAGCGCGAGCAGAACACTGCTCACGAACAGCATGGGGCAGAGCATGTGCTCCAACGTCCACAGGAAGTCGACGCCCTTGAGAAAGCCGAGAAAGAGGGGCGGGTCTCCGAGCGGCGTGAGCGAGCCACCGATATTGGCGACCAGGAAAATGAAGAATAAGAAGACGTGGACGTTGAAGTGACGGTCCTGGTTTGCCCTGATCACCGGGCGGATCAAAACCATCGAAGCGCCGGTCGTGCCGAGAAGGCTCGCGGACAAGGTCCCGAAGGTAAGCAGTGCCGAATTGGTAGCCGGCGTGCCGACGAGATTGCCGCTCACCCTGATGCCGCCTGCGACCACGAACAGGGTGAACAGAAGGATGATGAAGGGCAGATAGTCGAGGAGGAAAGTATGCAAGACCTGCGCTGCGGTCGTCCGCAATCCGAACACGACCGCGCAAGGCAAGAGCAGGGCGAACGTCCATAGCGCAGCGACCTTGCCGAATTGCCGCTCCCAGAAGTAAGGGGCGAGCAGCGGAACGACGGCAATCGACAGCAATAAGCCAATGAATGGAAGCGACCAGGCAAAGCCGATCTCGGCGCCATCGAGACTGGCCCCGATGACCATAGCCTCGGCGGCGCTAACAAGCGGATCAGTCATGTGGGCGCGCTTGGCTTAAGCGCTCACGTGCCGTGGCGCTTCGGAGGCGTGTCGTCGTTGGCGGGCAGGCGGCGCGCGCTCTCCCGCAGCGCCTCCTTCAAGGACAAGGGCCTTTGGTACTTGCGCAGGAGGTCGGTGAAAGCCTCGTCGGCAAGAGCCTCGAGATTCTTGCCACTATCCCGGGCCAGCAGAAACAGAGCCTGCCAGATCGCGGGCCTGAATTCGACCAGCTTGCGTTTGGTGTCGCTGCTGCGTGCCGGGCGAAACATATCGCACCCTAACCCAATTCGAATCGCCTTCAAGCATACCCGATTCGGCAGGTTTCAGGCAGAGCGTCGGGCATGGAGCCACTGATGCCGTGGATGCTCTGGCACAATGACGCGAAGCGCGTGTGGCCGCGAGCGATAGTGAAGCGGTGTGTGCATCAGCCTGATTTCGCCGTCCAGCGCGACGAACAGCCGGCTCGTTTTGGCGCTTACTTCGGCCTCGCTGACATGAAATTTGTCAAGGTCGCGCTCTTGGTCGAGACGGCCAAAGCACATGCGGCACACCATGAGGAAGAACTCGAAGGGGCTGCGCGGCTTGACCACATAGAACCACAGTTCGCCCGCGTCGAGCCGATGGCGGCGGCCGAAGGTGAACAGCTCCATGCCGTATTCGTTGTTTCCGACGAATAGGCAGGGGGTCCGATAGGGCCGCTCGAAGCCCTTGGCCGGGATGCGCAAGCGCGGGCGGGGAAAGTGGTGAAGCACGCGGAAGAAAGCGGGGATCATGGCCATCCATTTGGCGAGCTTGCGCCTTGCCCTCCGCCGTTCGCGGTCGATGACCATGTAGGGATAGATCCCGATCGAGGAGTTGTTGATGAAGATCTTGCCGTTGACCTCGGCGATATCGACGAGGCGGGTGTGGCCCGCAGCCACCGTGGCTGCCGCGTCCTCGACCTTCAGTGGGATGTCGAGGTCCTTGGCAAAATGATTGAGCGTCCCAAGGGGCAGTACGCCGAAGGGCACGCCAGTGCCGGCGAGCACGCCGGCTACGGTGCGGACGCTGCCGTCCCCGCCGCCAACGATCACGGCATCGATGTCTCCACGTTTGGCTTGGGCGAGGGCCGTCTCGGCAGCTACGTGCAAATTGTCGCCATCGGTGAAAATGATTGCCGCCGAAATGCCGCGATGGCTGAAGAACGTCGCAAGCGCGTGGCGCACGTCCTCGGCAAGCGTGTGGCTGAAGGCGCCAGCCCCGGCATTCATCAACGCCACGACGCGCCGCACCGCGGTGGTATGGGGCTGCGGCTCATGGGCAATGTCGAGGGCAGGGGCTTGGACCATCGGCGCGTTTCTACGGCGTCTACTCGCTGCAAGCGAGCCTAGCAGTGTCCTTGGGTGCCGCGGAAGAGCGGTCAAGCCCCTTCACACCCTCTCATCGGCTCTAAGGCTTAGTTGGGGATTAAAAGCCGTTAGAAAGCACGAAATCCGGCGGGGGGACGACCTTTGAGGCTTGAGCTCTACTTTTTGCGCGCTTGAGCCAACTTTGCACCGCGGGATCCAGCATGGTCGGTCCGACCGGGCCGAGATCGAAATTGTAAACAATCCAATAGAGAAGCGCAGCCATGTGCCGTTAACAACGAATCATGCCCTTCGGTTGCATAGCTAGCAATTTTGTCGGCAAAGGCTCTGCCGAACTCGAGCGGTCAGGACTGGCGCGCTTCCTCGATGTAGAGGCTGCGGAAGGTGCGCGCGATTCCGCCAGGCTTGCCATCTCCAATGGGGACGCCGTCGATCTCGACGATCGGCAGCACGAAAGCGGAGGCCGCGGTCATGAACGCCTCTCGCGCGGCGAGCGCTTCGGCGACGGTGAAGGGCCGCTCCTCGAGGCTGATCCCCTCTAGGGCTGCCAGCCTGAGCACTGCCCTGCGCGTCACTCCAGGCAGGATGTGATGGCCGAGCGGCTGGGTACGGACCACGCCTTGCGCGTCGAGGATGAAGGCCGACGATGATGTCCCTTCCGTCACGCAGCCATCCTCGACCATCCACGCCTCATAGGCCCCCTTGAGCTTGGCCTCCTGCTTGCCCATGGCTTGCGCGAGCATGGCCGTCGATTTGATGTCACGCCGCTTCCAGCGGAGGTCGGGGATAGTGATTACCCTGGCGCCGGTAGTGGCGTAGGGATTTTCGATGAGAGGCCGGCTCTGAGTGAAGGCGACGACCGTAGGCCTGGCATCCTCGGGGTAGGCGAAGTCGCGCTCGGCGGCCCCACGAGTGATCTCGAGATAGACGATGCCCTCGGTCACGTTGTTTCGCGCCACGAGCTCCTTATGCAGCCTGCGCAATTCCGCAGGGCTCAGGGGCGCAGTGAGGGCGATCTCCTTGAGCGAGCGGTCGAGGCGGGCGAGGTGCGGCTGAAAATCGACCAGCTTCCGGTCGAGGACCGCCGTCACCTCGTAGACGCCGTCGCCGAACAGAAAGGCCCGGTCGAAGACCGAGACTTTCGCCTCCTCTTCGGGCACATAGGCGCCATTCACATAGACGATGCGGGACATGATCGGGAGTGAACTGGAACGTGGAACTTGTCCCTAGCGAAGCCCTAGGGGGAACGCAAGGCGGCGGACTTGCGATGCGGGGCTGCACTTACCTTTCCCCGGTCTGTCGCTTCGGGCATACTCGTCGGCTCCGGAACCGGACCCCGCCGGACGAAAAGGGGGAGAGGACATGACGACAGCAAGCCTTTTGATAGTTTTGATCGCGGGAACCGCGGTCGGTGCGATCGTTGGCCTTGCCCTTGGCGGCGGCATAGACCTCTGGTATCTCGCGCTGCTCGCAGGCTTTCTTGGTTCGACCATTGCGGTCCTCGTGCGCAATTTCATATTGGCGCGTGGCGCCGGGCTTGGACCCGACGATTCCCGCACGCCGGTTGTGGTCATGGTCTTTGCCGCAGTCGCCTCGCTCGGCGCCGGCAGCTTGGCGCTTGAAGTGGCTGAGCACAGCGGTCTCGGCGATTCGTCGGTCTGGATCGGAACGCTAGCCGGTTTGTTCGCCTCGATCCTGCTCGCTATGTTGATGGTGACTTACCACACTCATCCGGGCCAGACGCCGAGGCTCCGCTCCTAGCAAGAGGTCGGGGCGGCCTTTACCCGAAGGCCAGCTTCTTCGATCAGCGCGAGATCGTCGGCAATGTCGTTATTGGCCGTGGTGAGCAGCTTGTCGCCATAGAAGATTGAATTCGCCCCGGCGAGGAAGCACAGGATCTGCGCCTCGCGCGTGAGCGCGCGCCGTCCCGCCGAGAGCCGCACGCGGGACTCCGGCATGAGAATGCGCGAGACCGCCACCATGCGCACGAGATCGAGGGGATCGACGGGCGGCTGATCTTCGAGCGGCGTGCCCGGCACTGCGATCAGCGCATTGATCGGCACGCTCTCGGGGTGAGGATCGAGATTGGCGAGCGTCTCAAGCAGCCGCGCCCTATCCTCGATGCTCTCGCCCATGCCAATGATGCCGCCGCAGCACACCTGGATGCCGGCCTCGCGCACATTGCAGAGCGTATCGAGCCTATCCTGATAAGTTCTGGTGGTGATGATCTCGCCGTAGAATTCCGGCGAGGTGTCGAGATTGTGGTTGTAGGCCGTGAGCCTCGCTTCGGCGAGACGGCGGGCTTGTGCCGCGCTCAGCATGCCGAGGGTGACACAGGCCTCCATGTCGAGGGCGCGCACGCCGCGCACCATTTCGATCACCCTATCGAACGCCTCTCCGTCTTTCACCTCTCGCCAGGCGGCGCCCATGCAGAAGCGCGTGGCGCCCGCTTCCTTGGCGAGGCGAGCTTTGGCCAGCACGTCATCGACATCGAGCAGCGTCTCGCGCTTGAGCCCAGTCGACTTCGCGTAACGCGCCGATTGCGGGCAATATTTGCAGTCCTCGGGGCAGGCGCCGGTCTTGATCGAAAGCAAGCTTGCGAGCTGCACCTCACCGTCGGCGTGGAAGCGACGATGCACCTCGCGTGCCCTGTCGACCAGATCGAGAAGGGGCAATTTGAGCAGGGCGATCACTTCCACACATGCCCAGTCATGGCGGATTTCAGCCGCAGACTTGGGCTCACGCGGCGTCTCCGCCCGCACGGCTTTCCCATTGTTACGATTCGTTGTTTCGAAGATTTCCGACACGGCCCGAGCGTTGTAATTGCTGGAGGATAGCCCCTTCGCTAATACAGGATCATGGTCGGAAGCGAAAGCAGGTACCAGGCCTTTCTCGATGCGCGCAGCCGCGAGGGCTTGCGCCGATCCTTGAATGAGGTAACAGCACGTGATGCTCGGGTCATCAGCGTCCGCGGCATGTCCTACGTCAACCTTGCCAGCAATGACTACCTCGCGCTTCGCTTCCATAAGGCCCTGATAAGGCGCGCAGCCGCATGGGCCGAGGCCTACGGTGTGGGTTCCGGCGCATCGCGCCTCGTCACCGGCAATCTCGACCTATTCGCTCCGATTGAGGTCAAGATCGCGAAACTCAAGAAGAAGCCCGCAGCGCTGATTATGGCCTCAGGGTTTCAGACCAATGCCGCGGTGCTCCAGGCCTTGTTCGACCGGAGCGTGCTCGGCGCCGAGCCGCTCGTCTTCACCGATCGCCTTAATCACGCGAGCATGCATTTCGGATGCCAGGCCTCGGGCGTACGTGAGCTTCGCTATCGTCATTGCAACGCGACCCATCTCGGTGAGCTGCTAAGTCAGTACGAGCAGGATGAACGGCCGAGATTCATCCTGACCGAGAGTGTGTTCTCTATGGATGGCGACGTGGCGCCGCTCGGTGAAATCGCCGAACTTGCACGCGCACATCGTGCCACGCTGATTGTGGACGATGCACATGCGACCGGCATTCTCGGCGAGGAAGGGCAGGGACTCTCCGGAGACGCCGATGTCGCCATCGGCACCTTCTCGAAGGCGCTCGGCAGCTACGGCGGCTATGTCGCCTGCTCGGAGACGGTGCGCGACTATCTCGTCAATCGCTGCTCTGGCCTTATCTATTCGACCGCTTTGCCGCCTCCCGTGCTTGGCGCGATCGACGCCGCACTCGATGCCGTTCCTGGCATGGATGCCGAGCGCGCACACGTTGCAGGCCTTGCGCAGCGCTTCCGCGAAGGGGCTGGCGCGATCGGCCTCAGCACCGGCGCGTCCACGACCCAGATCGTGCCCGTCATCCTCGGCTCCCCCGAAGCAGCAGTCGGAATGAGCCGACGCCTGCGCGAGCCAGGCTTTTGGGCCGTGGCGATCAGGCCGCCAACAGTTCCAGCTGGCACGGCGAGGCTCCGCTTGGCCTTTACCGCTGCGCATGAAGAGTCCGACGTCGATCGCCTATTGGATGCCCTTGCCGAGGAAGACGTGC
>DATFVO010000047.1:0-2139 GCA_035260265.1 Methyloceanibacter sp. | reverse complement strand
CGGCCGAAAATGTCCACGAACTGGTTGGCCTGGCTGCGCTCGATGATGGTCTGCGAGGTCACCAGCGAAACGGCCACGTAGAGCCCGACATTGACGACCATCGTCCAGAACAGGGCATGCGCGATCGAATCGAGGCCGGACAGCCCGAACAACGCGTAGGGACGCAACAGCGCGAAGCCGAACGGACCGTCGTTCACGAAGCCTTCCCCAATCCACCCGGAGCGGGCGAAGGATGGCAGGAGCAGCGTGTAGATCCAAACGAGAAAGCCGCCGCTCAGCCCCGCGAGCGCTCCAGCCTTGGTCGCTCCGGTCCAAAGAATGCCTCCGATGATCGCCGGGGCGAACTGCGCAGCCGCCACGAAGGAGACGAGCCCGATGGTGACGAGGGCATAGGTCTCGCCGATGAGCCGTACATACGCATAGCCGAGCAGCACGATGACCACGATGGCGCCGCGCCGGATCGCCAGCAGGACGCCGGTCAGATCGCGACGCTCCGACAAGTGCAGGCGGCCGACTCGCAGCAGCGTCGGCATGACGAGGTCGTTGCACACCATGGTGCTCAGCGCCACGGTCTCGACAATCATCATGCCCGTCGCGGCGGAAAGCCCGCCGAGAAAGGCAAGCAGCGCGATCGCTTCCTGACGCTCGGCCATCGGCAGGGCCAGCACGAACGTGTCGGCGTCCACGCTCCCATGCGAGAAGTGGAGCAGGCCGCCGAAGGCAATGGGCAGCACGAAGATGTTGATGAGGAGAAGATAGAGCGGAAATAGCCAGACCGCCTTCTTGACGTGCCGCTCGTCGACGTTCTCGACCACGAGCACCTGGAACTGTCGTGGCAAGACGAAAATCGCCAGCATCGCGAGCACGGTGAGCGAGATCCAGCTCGTATAGCCGGTGCCCGCGTCGATGGTGAAAAGCTTGGCCAGATCGTCCGAGGAAACGGCGCGCGAGAACAGGTCGCCGAACCCTCGATACACTCCGTAGGTGACGAACACGCCTACGCAGAGGAACGCCAGCAGCTTGACCACCGACTCGAACGCGATCGCCGCGACCATTCCCTCGTGGTGCTCGCTCGCATCGATGTGCCGCGTCCCGAACAGGATGGCGAACGCCGCCATGATGAGGGCGACATAGAGCGCGGTGTCGTGCAGGACGGGAGTCGAACCCGATTGCGCCGGCATCACGATTTCCGGATAGCCGAGCAGCACCGAGAAGCTCATGGAGATCGCTTTGAGCTGCAGCGAGATATACGGAAGAATCCCGACCACCGCGATAATTGTCACCAAGCCGCCGAGATTGGAGCTCTTGCCATAGCGCGACGCGATGAAATCGGCGATCGAGGTGATGCGGTTGACCTTGCTGATGCGAATGATCTTCCGGATCAGGTACCATCCCAGAATGAAAGTCAGGGTCGGGCCGATATAGATCGGCAGAAACCCGACCCCGCTGGAGGCGGCGCGGCCCACGCTGCCGTAGAACGTCCAAGACGTGCAATAGACGGCGATCGACAGCGCGTAGATGTATGGATTGCCGATGATGCTCTGTCCGCGATCCGCCCGCTTGTCGCCGTAATAGGCGATTGCGAACAGCAGACACAGGTAGAGGAACGCGATGATGACGATGGTCGGCGCGGTGAGCATGCGTCGTCCTCAGGCCCCCGTCCTGTCGTTCGTCACCTCCGAGCCGCCCGGCGGAGCCTCCGCCGTCCTGCCGGGTCCGTCGTCGGCATCCGAACTTTCGATCGCCAGCGTCACCAGCACGATGAGCAGCGTCCAAGCCGCGAACAGATAAAGGTAAAGGCTGGGAAGACCGAGAACGCGGTCAGGCGTATTGAAGATGGCGAGGAAGGGCGGTGTGAAGAGAAACACACCGAGCAGGAACAGCGCCACCAGCCGCTCATGGGTGAGTCCTGGTCGGGACATGCATTCATTCCCTGGTTTTGCGTACCGCGATCGTCGCCGGGGTGTCAGTGCCGGCGGTGATCAGAACTGCGCGAGATGCCGGCGCTCAGCGACCAGGCGGCTCGAAATCTTGAAGGCCTGACCCAAGGTGCGTATCCCGCGCGCCTCCAGCAGGTCCAGTAGCTTTACCCAGATTGCCGCCGTTGCCATAGCATCGCCGAGAGCGGTATGGCGGCCG
>DATFVO010000046.1:0-2046 GCA_035260265.1 Methyloceanibacter sp. | reverse complement strand
GCGCTTGAGCGCATCGGCGAGATCGGTCCTCTCCCACGAGAAGCCGCCCTCGTTGTCCGGCGCGCGGCCGAAGTGGCCGTAGGCCGCAGTGCGGCGGTAGATCGGCCGGCTCAGCTTGAGATTGCGGCGGATGCTGGTCGGACGCAGTGGAAAGATTTCGAGCAGCACGTCGTGCAGCTTGTCTTCGTCGACCTTGCCTGTGCCATGCGTTTCGACCAGGAGCGACATCGGATCGGCGACACCGATCGCATAGGCGATCTGGATCGTGCAGCGCTCCGCGAGCCCGGCCGCCACTACGTTCTTGGCGAGATAGCGCGCCGCGTAGGCGGCCGAGCGGTCGACCTTGGTCGGGTCCTTGCCCGAGAAGGCGCCGCCGCCGTGGGGAGCATAGCCGCCATAGGTATCGACGATGATCTTGCGCCCCGTGAGGCCGCAGTCGCCATCGGGACCGCCGACCACGAAGTTGCCGGTTGGATTGACCAGGAAATCGGATGCCTCTTTCGGCATCCATCCGCCCGGCAGCGCCGACTTGACGGTATCGGTGATCATCTCACGGACCATGGCAGGCGTGTACTTCTGGCCGTCGCGGGCCGCTTCGTTATGCTGGGTTGATACCACCACCTTGGTGCAGCCGACCGGTTTGCCGTTCACGTATTTGACCGTGACCTGGCTCTTGGCGTCGGGCTGCAGGTCGACAAGTTGCCCGCTACGGCGCTTGTCGGAGAGCACTTTGAGGATCTTGTGGGCGAAATAGATCGGCGCCGGCATGAACGAGTCTTTTTCATAGACCTCGCTCTCGGTGCAGGCGAAGCCGAACATCATGCCCTGATCGCCGGCGCCCTCCTCCTCGCTGTTGCCCTTCTGCTTGGCGTCGACCCCCATGGCGATGTCGGGTGACTGGCCATGCAGCAGCACTTCCACGTCGGCGCCGTGGTAGGAGAAGCCTTCCTGGTCGTAGCCGATGTCTTTGACGACATCACGCGCGATCTGCACGATCATGTCGCGATTGACGCTGGCCTTGCTGCCGTATTTGTGGAACAGCGGCGCCTGGCCGCGCCCTTCGCCTGCGATGACGATCTTGTTGGTGGTGCACAGCGTCTCGCAGCCCAGCCGCGTGTTGACCTTGCTCTCGTCGGCGATGCCGAGCTTGATGTCATTGGCGATGAAGGCGTCGAGGATCGCATCCGAGATCTGGTCGCAGACCTTGTCGGGATGCCCCTCGGAGACGGATTCACTGGTGAAAAGATAATTCGCGCGTGACACCTTGGGACACTCCCCTGCTGGAGGCGGCTAGTGCCGCCGATTTGAAGGTCCTACAACCCCCGCAGCAAACTCGGTTAGGACCTTCAAATCGAAAGCGGCACTAGAACCGTCGAGTTGCTAGTGCCCCTTTGCTTCCGAAGTTCGTGCTAGAGGTTGCCGCAAGGGATCACGAACTTCGGAAGCGGGGCACTAGCCGCTGGGGCGTGTTCATTGCAGCGTCCCCCCCGTGCGGTCAAGATGTGGGCAGAATTGATCGGCGCGTGGGATGCATCAACGCGCAGCGGTTGGCCCGCCCACGCCACAGACGGTAGATCCGCGATGGGCGCGCTTACTTGCCCTCTTCGGCGATTTCCTCAACCAGGTCGACGATGCGGCGGCGCAGCTTCGGCTCTTTGATCCGCGTGAATGCCTTGGTCAGAGCGAGCCCTTCCGAGGTTGCCAGGAAGTCGGAGACATAGGCCGGAGAAGGCGCGTCCTTCATGCCATCCAGCTGCGGGTTGAGCGATGGCGCGCCCTCGAAGAAAAACGCAACCGGAACCTGCAGAATTTGCGAGATCTGCTGCAACCTGCTTGCCCCGATCCGATTGGTTCCTTTCTCGTATTTCTGGACTTGTTGGAACGTTAAGCCGAGCGCATCACCAAGCTTTTCCTGGCTCATTCCCAGCATCATTCGCCGCATCCGAACCCGGCTCCCCACGTGCTTGTCGATGGGGTTAGGGGCCTTTTTCGCCATAACGATCTCCTATGCGGCCGTGGTTCCTCGTAATGTCCATTTTTGAACGC
>DATFVO010000045.1:0-2050 GCA_035260265.1 Methyloceanibacter sp. | reverse complement strand
CAAAGCAACCTGGTAATCAGACAACGTCGCCTTTCGCTGATCAAGCCGGCGCGCTGGCCGCCTTTAGCACTTTGTTCGCTGGATAACTGATCGCTGTGGCGTCTCTTGGCAGTTGAACTATTCGTAAAGTCCGCAATTGGCCCAGAACGTAAGAAATGGATGTCTGCTCTTATGTCCGCAATTGAGAGCTAACCGGACTCGTTATACTCACCGCGAGCCTTTCGCAGTTTGACCCCAAGCCGAAGTACCGCAAGCTCGTCGCTATGTCCGAACATTGAATTGTAAGCGTCGTCGGATTTGATGACACTTATCGCTTCTGTTCCACAACGCAAGAGTGGAGGTATGGATCGGGCCCCAATCCATTCAGGCATGAAGAAGCACCGAAGCGTTAAGACCCGCCATTAATCCGTGGATCCTGAGCAACTTGCCCCAGGTCCGGGGCGACGGAGACCTACCGAGCTGCGCGCTTACGCAGCGCCGGGAAGATATCGTAGCCCGCGGGACCCTCGGGAAAATCCTCTCAAGAAAGGAGAGGAATGCGAGAGCCTCGTCCTGCGTCAGCCAATCCGGATTCCATCCGGTTCCTTTAAAATCTTCAGCATGCAACAGCACATAGCCGAGTCGGCGATCGGACTCTAAAACGAGAGATGGCAGCCATAGTTGCAACTTGTATAGATGCTTCCGTCGCCACCGCGTAAAACTGGCCATTCATCGCCGTTTCGCTTGATCATCTGCTGAAGATCGGCACCTTTGCAACCACAGCGCATGCACCGGGCCAAAGGGCGTAGCACATCACTCGAAGCATCGCCGAAATAGCACAAACTTACGCAGAGGCGCTACCGCGCCCGCCTATGCTGGCGACCTGCTGCATTCCCGACTAATACCAATCCTCAGTGAGTTTGACTCGGTGGGGATTTCCAAATCAGCCGCGAGATGATTCAAGATGGCAAACGGAGGGTCGTTTGCCATGGGGAGCGCCATTGGGGTGCGGACAGACTATTCGAGCAAGGAGCTTCGTCGGCTCGCGGCGCGCGTGAAGGACGCCGGGCAGGCACGCCGGCTGTTGGCGATCGCTGCGGTGCTTGATGGCGCCTCGCGGGAGGAAGCCGCCAGGATCGGGGGCATGGACCGGCAGACGCTACGGGACTGGGTGATCCGGTTCAACGAACAGGGGCCGGGTGACTTGATCAACAAGTCGTCGCCGGGCGCGCCCGGTAAGCTGAGCGACGAGCACAAGGCATTTCTCGCCCGCCTGGTGGAGGAAGGGCCAATTCCAGCGGTCGATGGCGTGGTGCGCTGGCGCGCCTGCGATCTGATCATGCGGCTGCACGAGGAGTTTGGCATCTCGGTCTCGGACGACACGATCTATCGTGCTTTGAAGAAGCTGGGCTTCTCGCATATGAGCGCGAGGCCCAAGGCCTACAAGCAGGACGCCGACGCCCTGGACGCGTTCAAAAAAACTTCCCCACCCGCGTGGCGGAAGTCCGCCACAAGCTTGCGCCCGGCACACCGATAGAGGTGTGGTGCCAGGACGAGATGCGGGTCGGCCAGAAGAACAAGCTCACCTATCGCTGGGCCAAAAAAGGCTCACGTCCTCGCGCCGTCCATGATCAACGGACCCAGTCGACCTATCTGTTCGGTGCTGTCTGCCCCGAACGAGGGGTCGGCGCCGCCCTCGTGCTGCCGGCCTGCAACAGCGAAGCCATGCAACTCCATCTCAACGAAATCGCAACCAAAGTCGCCCCAGGCGCGCACGCGATCCTCCTTCTCGATCGCGCCGGCTGGCACGTCGCCAAGGCGCTCAAGGTCCCAAGCAATATCTCGCTCATGCCGCTGCCGCCGCGCGCGCCAGAACTCAATAGTCAGGAAAACATCTGGCAGTACATGCGTCAGAACTGGCTCTCGAACCGGATCTTCAAATCCTTCGACGATATCGTCGACCACTGCTGCTACGCCTGGAACACGCTTGTCGACCAACCCTGGAAGATCATGTCCATCGCGCGCCGCGATTGGGCGACCGTCGGTTACTCAATGTGAGGATTGGTATAAG
>DATFVO010000044.1:0-5774 GCA_035260265.1 Methyloceanibacter sp. | reverse complement strand
CGCCTCACCGCCGCTCGCTCTTCTTGCCGAAGCCACCGCCTGTAGGCGTTTGGATAATGATGGCCTCGCCGGCATCGAGCACGGTCTGGTCTGAGCTTTTCAGCCGCTCCAGCCTGCCAATCTTTCGCCTCACCCAGTTCTCGCCAGTGCGGCCGTCCTCGCCCCCGTGAAGTCCGAAGGGTCGCACGCGGCGAAAGCCTGAGAGAATCGCGCAGTCCATTCGCTCCAAGAATCTGATCACGCGAAGCGTGCCGTCGCCCGCGCGCCACTTTCCCCTGCCGCCTGATCCACGCACGATCTCGAAGCGCTCAAGCAGCACCGGATAGCGCAGCTCGAGCACCTCAGGGTCGGTGAGCCGAGAATTGGTCATGTGTGTCTGCACCGCAGGAGCGCCGTCGAAGCCCTCGCCGGCTGGCGCGCCTGAGCAGATCGTCTCGTAATATTGGAAGCGTTCGTTGCCGAAGGTGAGGTTGTTCATCGTCCCTTGCGCCGAGCCGAGCACGCCAAGCGCGCCGTAGAGACAATTCACGATAGTCTGGCTTGTCTCGACATTTCCCGCCGCAACCGCCGCCGGATAGCGCGGCTTGAGCATCGAACCCTTGGACACCACGATCTTGATGTGGCGCAGGCAGCCGGCGTTGAGCGGAATGTCGTCATCGACCAGGGTGCGGAAGACATAGAGCACGCAAGCCCGCGTGATCGGCTCAGGTGCATTGAACGTGTCCCCTGTCTGCTCGCTTGTGCCGGTGAAGTCGACGATCACCTTTTTTGCTTTGCGATCGACCTTGATCGCCACCTTGACGACGTTGCCCTGATCGGTCTCGACCGCGAAACGCGAGGTCTTGAGCTTGGCGATGGCGCTCGCGACCCATTCGGCTGCGTTGTCCTGCACATGGCCCATATAGGCGCGCACGGTGTCGAGCCCGTAATGGCGCACCATCTTACGAAGCTCGATGACGCCTTTCTCATTCGCTGCAACTTGTGCCTTGAGGTCGGCAATGTTCTGCGCCGGGTTGCGCGCAGGGTGGGAGGCTTCGGTCAAAAGCTTGAAGACCTCCTCCTCGCGAAAGCGGCCCTTCGCAACGAGCTTGAACGGATCGATATAGACTCCTTCTTCCTCGATGCGCGTCGCCCTGGGACTCATCGAGCCCGGTGCGACCCCGCCGATGTCGGCGTGATGCCCGCGCGCGGCGACAAAAAAGAGAAGGTCCGGGCTATTCTCGCCAAATACCGGCGTGACCACGGTGATGTCGGGGAGATGTGTCCCGCCATTATAGGGCGCATTCAGCATGTAGACGTCTCCGGGCTTGAGCTTCTCGCCAAGCTCGCGGCGTATAGTCTCGACGCTCCTATCCATCGAGCCGAGATGAACCGGGATGTGCGGGGCGTTGGCGATGAGCCTTCCCCGCGCGTCGAAGATCGCGCAGGAGAAATCGAGCCGCTCCTTGATATTGACCGAGCGCGCTGTGTTTTGCAGCGCGTAGCCCATCTGCTCTGCGACCGAGGTGAACAGATTGTTGAAGACTTCGAGCATCACCGGGTCGGCGCGCTTGCTCACGCGGGCGGCCTTCTTCTTGGCGACGCGCGTCAGCACGAGGTGATTGCGCGGGGTGACCTCGGCCTTCCATTCAGGCTCGATCACCACCGTCTGATGGTCCTCGATGATGAGGGCTGGTCCCTGGATGCCGTGCCCCGGAGCGACGTCCGAGCGCAGAAAGACCGGTGCGTCGTGCCAGTTCCCGCCGGTGAATAGCTTCGCACTGGCGTGAGGTCTGGGAGGCGCAGCCGGCTGTTTCGGGACCTCAGGCTCCTTGATCGGCTCTCCGCCGCCCTGGGCTTCGACCTCGATCGCCTCGATCTCGATGTCCTTCTCAGGGCTGACAAAGCCGAAGCGCTGCCGATGCGCCACTTCGAACAGAGCGTGCATGTTGCGCAAGCTCGCCACGGGGACGGGAAGCGAGCTATCGGTGCCGGCATAGCGCAGATGCGCCTGCGCGGTGATGGCGATAGCTCGGCCTTCGACGCCCTGCCGCAGTAGTTCCTGCGTCACTTCTTCTTCGAGGGGCGCGCGAAGCTCGGCGAGCGCGGCAAGTCCTCCATCGTCGAGGCGCTTGAGCACACTCTTCGTACGCGTGGCTTGCAGCGAGGCGAGCCCCATGCCGTAGGCGGACAGCACGCCCGACAAAGGATGGATCAGCACGGTCTTGATACCGAGCGCATCCGCAACGAGGCAGGCGTGCTGCCCGCCGGCGCCGCCGAACGAGTTGAGCACGTATTCCGTGACGTCATATCCGCGCTGCACAGAGATGGTCTTGATAGCGTTCGCCATGTTCTCGACGGCGATCTTTATGAAGCCGTCGGCGATCTCTTCCGGAGTCCGACCATCTCCGAGCTTCCCCGCCAGTGCTTTGAACGTCTTGCGCACCGAAGCCGCATGGAGAGGCTGATCCTGACCAGGACCGAAAATGCGCGGAAAGAACTCGGGCAGGAGCTTACCGGTCATCACATTGGCATCGGTGACGGTCAGCGGACCGCCGCGGCGATAGCTCAGCGGCCCTGGGTCGGCCCCGGCCGAGTCAGGGCCGACACGGAAGCGCGCTGCGTCATAGTGGAGGATTGAGCCGCCGCCAGCCGCGACGGTATGAATGAGCATCATCGGCGTGCGCACCCGCGCACCACCGACCACGCTCTCGAGGGTCCGCTCATAGGCACCGTCATTGTGGCACACGTCGGTGGAGGTGCCGCCCATGTCGAAGCCGATGACCTTGGCGAAGCCTGCCGCGTTCGCGGTCTCGACTGCACCGACCACGCCGCCCGCAGGGCCCGACAGAATCGCATCCTTGCCTCTGAACAGTCTCGCCGACGTCAGCCCGCCCGAAGACTGCATGAACAGCAGCCTTGGGTTGGAGCTGCCCGCTGCCAACGCAGCGGCCACGCGGTCGACGTAGCGGCAAAGCAGCGGCGAGAGATAGGCATCGACTACCGCGGTATCGCCGCGGCCGACGAACTTGACGAGCGGACTCGCCTCATGGCTCGCCGAAATCTGCGTGAAGCCCATCTGCCGCGCGATGCGCGCTGCCTCGATCTCATGCGCCGGGTAAGCGTAAGAATGCATGAAGGCGATGGCTACGGCCCTGATGCCGTCACCATGTGCCGCCTTGAGGGCCGAGCGCGTTGCGTCGAGGTCGAGCTTCGTTTCTAGCGTACAGTCCGCGCGCACGCGCTCTGGCACTTCGACCACACGCGCGTAAAGCATGGATGGCTTCTCGATGCGTCGAGCGAAAATCTTGGGCCGCGCCTGGTGCCCGATCTCGAGCGCATCGCGGAATCCCTCACTGACGATCAACAGCACCGGATCGCCTTTGCGCTCGAGCAGTGCGTTGGTGGCGACCGTGGTGCCCATTCTCACGCTTGCGATTAGATGCGACGGCAGCGGGCGCCCGCGGGGCACCCCGAGCAGATCGGCGATGCCGGCGATCGCCGCGTCTTTATAGGCTTCGGGATTCTCCGAGAGCAGCTTTCGCGTGAGAAGCGTGCCGTCAGGCGATCGCGCGACGATATCGGTGAAGGTGCCGCCCCGGTCGATGAAGAACTGCCACTTGTCGCTTGTGCTCATCCAATGCGCGTGAGCCCCGCGGCGTAGCGCTTCCAGCGCTTCACATACACATCTGCGGCACGGGTGGTCATGGCCTTGACCTTCTCATCGCTCTCGCGCACGAGTTTCGCTGGCGCGCCGAGGATCACGGAGTTGTCCGGAAACTCTTTGCCTTCTGTGATCAGCGCACCGGCGCCAACTAAGCAGTTAGCGCTGATGCGCGCGCCGTTCAAAACAATCGCTCCCATGCCGATCAGGCTCTCATCGCCGATGGTGCAGCCATGCAGCACCACATTGTGGCCGATGACACAGTCATGACCGATGGTAAGTGGAAAACCGGGGTCAGTATGAAGGGTGGCATTGTCCTGAATTTGCGAGCGAGAGCCGATCTCGATCCACTCATTGTCGCCGCGAAGCACAGATCCGTACCAGATGCTTACATCGGAATGGAGCCGCACACGCCCGATCACCGCCGCGGTCTCGGCGACCCAGTAGAGGCCGTCCGCCGGTAGTTCCGGCTTGACGCCATCAAGCTCGTAAATCGCCATGCGGCGCTCCTTTCGAGGCGTGGGACCCACGCCGGATTGTGGATAAGCCCTCAGCTTGCTCTTGTCATGCCCACGCAGGCAGGCACCTGGTGATCTCGATGGGTGAGGCCCAAGAGGAGGGGCAATGGCCGCGCCGACACAGAAGCCGCAAGGACGAAAACCGCGCAAGGCCCAGATCTCTCAGCCCGCCCCTAAAGAGGCGCCGCCGCCGCAAAACGCGCTCGACCATTCTTCGTGCTGTTGGCGCAGGGCACGAGCATCGCGACCGAACTCCGCGCCAGGCTCGCGACCTTTCTCACCATGGCCTACATCATGTTCGTCAATCCGGCGATCCTGAGAAAGCGGGCATGGATGTCGGCGCGGTGTTCGTAGCGACCTGCCTTGCGGCCGCGGCGGGCTCTATCATCATGGGGCTTTACGCCAACTACCCGATCGCCCTGTGCGGCAATGCTCGGCGCAGTCCTCCGCACCTCCACCACGACGGCCTGTATCGAGAGCTCGGCAGGCGTCGAGGAGGGAGGCCGGACGGGCCTCACCGCGCTCGTCGTTGCGGCACTGTTTCTGCTGAGCCTATTCCTCGCCCCGCTCGCCCAGACCGTGCCGCCTTATGCTACGGCGCCCGCGCTCATCTTCGTCGCATGCCTGATGGCGGCGAGTCTCGGCGCCATCAAATGGGAGGATCCGACCGAATACATCCCTGGCTTCTGATGCCGCTCTCTTATTCGATCGCCACCGGCATCGGGCTTGGTTTCATCGCCTATGTTGTGTTGAAGGCGTTCGCGGGCGGCTTCCGCGAGATCAATGCGGCGGTCGGTGTCATAGCGGCCTTCCTGCTGAAGCTGATCTTCGCCTGACGCCCCTGCTCAGGGGCCCTTGTAAGACGTTGCTCCGCTCGCTATGAGGGTCGCGACCGTAGGCCTTAGCGTAGTGAGCAGCATGGATACCGAAACCCCTAAAGAACCGCCGCGTCATGGCGCCAGTCTGCTGAGCGTCTTCATTACCTCGCTCAGCGCTGCCATCGTGGTGGCCGGCGGTTTCGGCATCGTTGTCGAGGCCTTCATCTTTGCTGCCGCCAACTATTTCGGCCTTGGCCAAGTCTTCATCTATGCCGGAAGCGCCGCCAGCGCCGCCGCAACGGCGTGGCTCGCCGCCTGGACCTTTGCCCGGTCCTGGCATGTGGAGCGCCGCCTCAGGGAGGGGCTCGAAGTCGACGAGCCCAAGGTCTCGATCCTTGCCAACTTACGCGGTATTTGACTACCGCCGGTGCTGGACGCGCAATTCTTCGCATGCGACCTCAATCAAAAATCCTTATCCTCTAGGAAAAGCAACAAGCCGGGAGTAGGTGCGCAAATGTCAATTTGGGGCAAGCTCGCAGGTGCAGCCGCGGGGCTCGCGATCGGAGGACCGATCGGAGCGCTCCTCGGCGGAGTCGCTGGCCACTACGTCATCGATCGCGACAAGGAACAGGACGGGCCTGCCGAGAACCAGGTCGCATTCACCGTTGGCGTGATCGCGCTCGGCGCCAAGATGGCCAAGGCTGACGGCGTGGTCACCATGGACGAGGTCAACGCCTTCAAGGAAGTGTTCAAAGTGCCAGAGGGCGAAATGAAGAACGTCGCCCGCGTGTTCAA
>DATFVO010000043.1:0-14085 GCA_035260265.1 Methyloceanibacter sp. | reverse complement strand
TCCAGCTGCGGCCGTGGTGCCCAAGCTACTCTTGGCGGTTACGCGCTCGCGTGCCCGCCTTGCCCAAACCTGCTTGCCTCCTCTATCCGAGGCCTGAGCCGCCGTGGGCGCAGAGGCGTGAGGACAGGCGGGTGGGCGGCTGAGCGCTGGCTTTCGCTTGGCCTAGCTTGGGAGTAGAATCGCCTTCCGTACAATAGCGGGAAGGCCATGCTCCAGAGGCTGGCCGACCATATCGCCGACAGCTATACGCGTGCGGCTGATTCCGAAAGTCGCTCGAGGCAGGCCGCCAATGATGAGTCAAGGGCGAGTTATCTTCGCTTGGCTCAGGGTGGCGTCATTTGGCCAAAACTACGAATTTGTAGAAAGCCTGGAACGCTTCCTGCTTGATCTGCACAAGAAGAGCTGGCCCCTCAACGTTGAAGACCTGCCGATGGAGGAAGGCAGCTAACGCACGCCAGCTGTAACGCTGTTAAAGCATGGCGGCTGGGACTTGCCCGCCAGCGCTCACTCTACAACTCTGCGCCGCACGACTTGAGCCGGAACTGACAGGCGGCTCGCGTGGTTTTGCGTGTCGGCCCTCGCCAAGGATAGGTCGGGATGTCGCTGGGCAATCAAGGGCAAGACTCGCGCGAGCTTAAGCTGCAGCCGAAGCTTGACGTCACGCTTCGCATAAACGGCGTCGAGCGGCATGTGTCCTTGAGGCCCTGGGCCACGCTTCTCGACGCGCTGCGCGATTATCTCGATCTCACTGGAACCAAGAAGGGCTGCGATCACGGCCAGTGCGGCGCCTGCACCGTGCTCGTCAACGGGCGGCGCATCGTCTCGTGCCTGACGCTTGCCGTGATGCAGGACGGCGCCGAGATTACGACCGTCGAGGGCCTGGCCACGAATGGCAAGCTGCATCCACTGCAGCAGGCCTTCATCTCGCATGACGGCTTCCAATGCGGCTATTGCACGCCGGGGCAAATCTGCTCTGGCGTCGGGCTTATAGCCGAGGGCCACGCCAAAACCGCCGACGAAATTCGTGAGTTGATGAGCGGCAATATCTGCCGCTGCGGCTGCTATCCGAACATCGTTGCCGCCATCGATGAAGTCATGCGAGGCGCGGCGCCGGAGTCCGCGCCATGATTAATTTCGATTACGTCAAGGCGCGCGACGTCGGCGATGCCATTAAGCAGATCGGCGGACACCCGAATGCGCGATTCATCGCCGGCGGTACCAATCTCATCGATCTGATCAAGGAGAATGTGGCACGTCCGACTAGGCTGATCGACATTACTGGCCTGCCCCTTACGGAGATTGAGGAGACGAAAGCCGGCGGCTGGCGCATCGGCGCACTCGTGCCCAATAGCGACCTCGCTTACGACGAGCGCATCAAGACGCGCTATCCCTTGCTGTCGAGCGCCATTCTTGCCGGGGCGTCAGCTCAGCTCCGCAACATGGCCTCGACCGGCGGCAATCTGCTGCAGCGGACCCGTTGCCTTTACTTCTACGACCCCGCAATGCCCTGCAATAAGCGCGAGCCGGGCACTGGCTGCGGAGCGACTGACGGCTTCAACCGCATGAACGCCATTCTGGGATGGAGCGAATCCTGCATCGCCGTGCATCCCTCCGACATGTGCGTGGCGCTCGCCGTGCTCGAAGCGACGGTTCATGTGACAGGCCCGAAAGGCGACCGCGCCATTCCGTTCGCCGAGTTTCACCGCCTTCCCGGAGACACGCCCGAGCGCGACACCAACCTCGCTCATGACGAAATCATCGTTGCGGTCGAGCTGCCGCGTGAAGGTTTCAACCGCAACTACAGCTATCTCAAGATCAGGGACCGCCTGTCCTATGCCTTCGCTCTCGTGTCGGTTGCGGCCGGCCTCGAGCTTGAGGGTGGGGCCATCAAGAGCGGACGGGTGGCGCTGGGCGGCGTCGCCCACAAGCCTTGGCGCGTCCCTGAGGCTGAACAGCGCCTCAACGGCCAGCGACCCGACCGAAGAGTCTTCGGCGAGGTTGCCGACATCATATTGCGCGGCGCCTCAGGCTTTGCCCATAACAGCTTTAAGATCGAGCTCGCGCGGCGAGCGATCATCCGCACGCTCGAGCAGGCTGCCGCCGGAACCCCGCAGTCTCAGTCCGTAAAGTCGATCGTGTAGGCGCGCGTCATGACTGCGATGAGCACGAAAAGCATCGGCAAGCCAGTATCGCGGGTGGACGGACCTGCCAAGGTGACCGGCGCCGCGAAATATGCCGCCGAGTTCAACGTGCCAAATCTCGCCCACGGCTTCGTTGTCAACAGCAAGATCGCCAAGGGCCGCATCAAGAAAGTCGATCGGACCGCCGCGCTTGCAGTGCCAGGCGTGATCGAAGTGTTCACGCACGACAATAGGCCAACCATGACTTCCTCGCCCGGGAAATATGCCGATGAGACGGCTCCGCCAGGCTCACCGTTCCGGCCGCTTTACGACGACCAGATACTGTTCGCAGGGCAGCCCATTGCGCTCGTCGTGGCGGAGGAGTTCGAAGTCGCGCGCTTCGCAGCAACGCTCGTCGAAATCGAGTACGAGTCTGAGGAGGCGATCACCGATATCGACACGCAAATCGGCAAGGCATACGAGCCGCCCAAGAAGCGATTCCCAGGGTGGGATCCAGGCCCACGTGGCAACGTCGACAAGGCTTTCACGCAATCGCCTGTCAAAGTCGAGCACACCTATCGCACGCCGATCGAGCATCACAATCCGATGGAATGCTTCGGTACCACGGCGGTGTGGGAAGACGATGGGCGCCTCACCATCTACGACAAGACGCAAGGCGCGCCGAATTGCCATCGCTATGTGTGCAGCGTGTTCGGCCTCGCCAAGGACAAGGTCCACCTGTTGTCGCCCTATGTCGGCGGAGCCTTTGGTGTCGGCCTCAGGCCGAACTATCAGTTGAACTTGGCGGTGCTGGCGGCGATCGGGCTCAAGCGGCCGGTCAGGGTTGCACTCACCCGGCAGCAGATGTTCACGCTCGGCTACCGCCCTGAGACCATCCAAACACTGAGCTTGGGCGCCGAGGAAGACGGAAGCCTGTCGGCTATCAGGCACGACGCGATCGCCAACACCTCCCGCTTCGAGGACTATCAGGAACCGACGGCGATCTGGACCGGCGCGCTCTACCATTGCCGCGATGCCGCTGCGACCGCCAAGCTTACGCAGATCGACCTATTCACCCCTTGCGACATGCGCGCCCCGGGCGGCGCGTCATCTCTCTACTGCATCGAGAGCGCCATGGACGAGCTCAGCTACGCGGCCGGCATCGATCCGCTTGAGCTCCGTCTCAAGAATTATTCCGAATTGGACCAGAACGAGGACAAGCCCTTCACCAGCAAGGCGCTGAAAGACTGCTACTACCGCGGCGCCGAGCGGTTTGGTTGGTCTAAGCGCAAGCCCGAGGCGCGCTCGACGCGCGAGGGCCGCGAGCTCGTCGGCTACGGCATGGCGAGCGGAATCTGGGAAGCGTTTCGTGTGCCGACCAGTGCAAGGGCCGTGCTTGCCCCTGACGGCACGCTGGAGATCGGCTGCGCCACGGCAGATATCGGGACCGGCACCTACACCATCCTCACCCAAATCGGTGCTGAGATGCTCGGGCTGCCAATCGACAAGGTCACGGTCAAGATCGGCGATTCAGACTTGCCACTCGCTCCCGTCGAAGGCGGCTCCTGGACCGCTGCATCGGCGGGCTCCGCCGTGGTGGAGGCTTGCAACGGAATACGGCAGGAACTGCTCAAGCGCGCCAGCAAGATCAAGAATGCGCCGCTAGAAGGCGCAGAGCTGGCCGACATTACATTTGTCGAGGGCGAGATGCGGGTGAGGGGCGATCCCTCCCGCGCCATGGCGCTGACTGACGTGCTCCACGGGTTCAACGATCCCATCAAGTCGGAGGTTACCTCAAAGCCCGACCTTGCGGTCTTTAAGCGGTATTCCCATTACACCCATTCTGCCGTATTCGCCGAAGTACGCCTCGACGAGGAGCTCGGCATGCTTCGCGCAGTGCGCGTCGTGAGCGCGGTGGCCGCCGGCCGCATCCTCAATCCGAAGACGGCACGGAGCCAGATCATGGGGGCGGTGGTGGGTGGCATCGGGATGGCGCTGCATGAGGAGTCCGTTGTCGATCACCGTTATGGCCGCATCATCAATCACAATTTCGCCGAGTACCATGTGCCGGTGAACGCCGACATTCACGACATCGAGGTAATTTTCGTCGAGGAGCGGGAGCCCCATCTCAACCCACTCGGCGTGAAGGGGGTTGGCGAGATCGGGATCGTCGGCACCGCCGCCGCGATCGCCAACGCGGCCTATCATGCAACCGGTGTGCGCGTGCGCGATCTGCCCATCACCATTGACAAGCTGCTGGGCCTGACTCCGTCGAGGTGATCTAGAAGGGGAACAGCATAGGCCGGGTGCTGATCGCGGCAGCGATGCGCGCCTTCTCTCGGTTCCTACCTCTAACCGCTGCACCTGAACGCGGGCGAGAGTCCGCATGGCTGGCTCAAGAGCCGCAAGGACCGAAAATGGCAATCCTCTTATCTCCGAGCCCAATACGAATCTGGTGAGCGCCTGCGCGCGGATTACTGGTTCGCGCATATGAACCCGCGGGTCACCTCGAACTTGGTCTGCGTTCGCGCCGCAGGACCGCGCGCGGCGCGGGGCGCCGTCGAACTCGGCCGCGCTTCGCGACGAGGTGATTGCCGGCGGTGGGGCCGGAGGTCTCAGGAATCCTGGTCGATATTTGCTGCGAGTTGAAAGGTCTCGAGGAGGCCGAGAAGGCAAATGGCTGGCCGGCGCGCGCCGGGAAGGTCGTTCTGCAAATCGCCCTGACGCGGCTTGCCAAACATTCCGGGCTGATCGCGTCCGACATGGCGGCCCAGCGCAAGACCGGATTCGTCATTGGGGCACTGAGGATTACCGCCCAACGCTCGATGCCTGGCGCAAGGATAAATCGGGAAAGGACTAATGGAGAGTGCGTTGCGCGAGAGCGGACTCTGCGTCGCTCCTGATGCGCTTCACCATGGCCATCAGGCCGTTAGAGCGCTGCGGCGTGAGGTGCTCCCTGAGGTGCAGCAGGCCGAGTGTGTGCGGAGCATCGATGCTGATGATCTCCTGAGCTGTCTTGCCCGAATAGAGCGCGAAGAGAATGGCAATCAGCCCGCGCACGATGTGGGCGTCGCTATCGCCGACGAAGCTCAGGCGCGGGCTGGTGCCGTCAGGCTCGACCTTTGTCGACAGCCAAACCTGACTCACGCAGCCTTGCACCTTGTTGGCGGCCGAGCGCTCTGCCTCGGCCAGGGGCTCAAGCTTGCGCCCGAGCTCGATGACGTAGCGGTAACGGTCCTCCCAATCGTCGAGGAAGGCGAAATCGGCGAGGATCTCGTCGAGGCCCGGCATTTGCCGCGTGTCGTGGAGCGTATCCATGACTCAAATATAGGCAGGAATGGATGCGGCTGCGACCGGGATTGGGCCGATGGACCAAAAGAGGAGGGCGCGCAAACCGGGAGGGAAAGGGCAGGACCGTCCCGGATGCGCGCCCCAGGCAGGCGGGGGGCCGCCAAACTCTTGTTATGCAGGCGGGGCTTACGTGCCCGAGCCGTCAGGGCCAGACCAGTCCGCCTCGCGGTCGGCGGGAATCAGCGTGTCCTGCGACGCGCCATTCTCCCAGCTCGCCGGCGCTGCAGCGCTTTCGCCCTCGCCGCCGGCATTCGGCCAAGACGTGGCAGGCTGGTCGGTCGAAGCCCCGGTGCGCTCGTTGATGAAGTCCATCAGCATATGCGCGCCGAACTCGGCCTTCTGCATGAACACATCGATGACGTCCCGGCCCTTGGCGCAGGTTTCTGGATTGCGGTCGCAGAAGCTCGACACATCCTTCACCGCCGCCTCGGCCGTGCCGTACACCTCGGCCCGCTGCTTGTCGTCGGTCGGAATCAACAGGATAAGGATCATCAGCCAAAAGGCTGCGCGGATAAGAAACATCATTGCCTTGCCCTCTCTGTTCAGACGCTTGCGGCTTTTGCGCCGCTATCGTTCCCCATGAGCTGAGCACTATAGCGCAGAGAAAATAAGGGAGTTTCACTGCAATCGGTAAAGTTTGAATCGAAAATGTTGATCGATTCTGCCGATCACACGATTAGTGTTTTAGTAATACTCAAGAGTAATTGGTTGTTAATGTCCTGCTACATTGTTTCAAATTTTAAATATGCCGTCAGCAGGCTCGGACGTCTTGTTTCGTGAATCAAGCGCAGGATGCTTGCAGCGCTTTAAGCTTCCTTAAGCGCGCGCAATCATAGTGCACAGCCAAGACCATCGGGGACGTAGCGGCACTGAGCCGCTCCGGTAAGCGCGTGTTTGACCGTGAAACTGTGCGTGGGCTAGCCGCCTATTTCAGCTCGCTCGTTCACGAATCGGTTCGCGGCGACTCAGCTGCCGCTGCACGCCAGCAGACCTTCATCGCTTTACACGTGCTGAGCGGCCTAGCCGCGCTCTGTGTCTTTCCAGTCTATCTCGTGATAATTGGCAAGCCGTCGCTGGCAAGCGCCATTGTCTTCCTTTGGCTCCTGTCGCCCATCGCCGTCGCCATCTTCCTGTCGAGGACCGGACGATTCGCTACGGCTCGCGTGCTGTCGGCGGCGAACTTCGCAGGCCTTATCACCTATTGCGCCTGGCTCACAGGCGGTGTCGCCTCGTGGCTGATTCCGTGGATAGTGGTGGTGCTGTTCGCCGTGGCGCTGACAATAATGATCCAACATGCGCACAAACGCCCGGGGAACGCAGTCCCGGCCGGTGAGGAGCACTATCGGTTCCTCGCCGACAACGTGGGGGACATGATCACGCGCCACGACGAGAAGGGCCGCGTCGTGTTTGCCTCGCTTGGCGCGCAGCATCTGTTCGGTGAACCCGCACAGAAGATCCTGGGCGACGGGCTGTTCAAGCGCGTGCATGTGGCCGACAGACCTGCATACCTGACGGCTCTGTCGCGGTGCCAGGCCGCCAACGAGCCGACGGCGGTGGAGTTCAGAGTGCGTCGCGCTGCCGGGCCCGAACCGGCGCGCTACATCTGGGCCGAGATGCGCTGCCAGCCGATGCGTAGCGCGGACGCTGCGGCTCCTGACCGGTGCTCGATCGTTGCCGTCACCCGCGATATCTCAGACCGCAAGGCGCATGAAGCGGAGCTCGTGCGGACGCGCGACGAAGCCGAGAACGCTAATCGCATCAAGACGCAATTCCTCGCCAATATGAGTCATGAGCTGCGTACGCCGCTCACTGCGATCATGGGTTTCTCCGAGATCCTTAACCGCGAGCTGTTCGGCACGCTCGGTGAACAGCGTTACCGCGACTATGCGCATCTCATCCATGAGAGCGGCGAGCATCTCTTGAACGTCGTCAACGACATCCTGGACATGTCGAAGATCGAGACGGGCAAGTTCAAGATCGTCAAAGAGCCATTCGACGTGGCGTCGTTGGTGACGTCTTGCTGTGACCTCATGCGCCATATCGCCGAGCAGAAGTCGGTCCAGCTTACCATTGATGTGATGCCGGGAATGCCGGTGCTTTCGGCTGATAAGCGCGCCTGCAAGCAGATGCTCATCAACGTGATCTCGAATGCCATTAAGTTCACCAATCCCGGCGGCACTGTGCGGGTCTCGGCGCGAGCATCGAATGGAGCCGTCGAGCTCGTCGTGGCTGATAACGGCATCGGGATCGCTGCCGCGGATCTTTCCAAGCTCGGCAATCCTTTCGTGCAGGCCAGCAACTCCTGTCGCGGAGGCTATGACGGCGCTGGCCTCGGCCTGTCGTTGGTCAAGGGACTGGCGCGGCTGCACGGAGGCAAGTTCGATCTGGCAAGCACGCTCGGCAAGGGCACGACCGCTACCATCACGCTGCCGCTCAACAGCAACGAATCGCTCGAGGGGCGTCTCCAGTCGCGCGCCGTCTCGGCGGCATGAAGCGATTTGGCGGCTTAAATCCGGCTTTTCAGGGGAGTCCACGCGTTTAGCAACTCTTTAGCTTCAGACTCCAAGATGGCTGACGAAGGGGTAGGCACGTCCCTTCGTGTTGGGACCTCTAGAACTTCACCACAGCGATGGGCGTATTACCGGCGCGGCTCGTTTTTCTGGCCTTCATTGGCCTGACGGGCTTCATCATCTACAACGCGCTCTACTTGCAGGACCTGCATGGAGTAGCGGTCGTCGCCGGTGCCCCGCCGCCGCGACACGTCGTGACCACGACCATCAGCCCTCCGCCGGCCGATCCTGCAAAACTCCCCCCGGTCAGCACTGACCTACCGCCTCTCAAGGTCGACCAAGGGGCGTCGGACCTTCTGCTGCGTGCCGTGCAGCGCGAGCTTGCCACCCGAGGCTTCGACGTCGGACCCATTGACGGCAAGCCGAGCGACAAAACGCGCGCGGCGATCTCAGCCTATCAGAAGAGTCAGGGCCTTCCGGTAACGGGCGCAGCCTCGGATGAATTGCTGCGACGCATTCTGCTCGGCGCAAGCCTGCAATCAGGGGGCGCAACCGGCTCCGTCAAAGTGGTCACGAGCGGCACTGCCAAATCCAAACCCACGACGGCTGAAGGCGTAGCATCGAAACAAGCAACCGACTCTACGGCTAAGTCCAAGGTCGATGCCACGGTCAAAGCGGTGCAGCAGACTCTGGCCGATCTTGGCTATGCGCCGGGACGCGCGGACGGAACCATGGGAGACGCAACGACCCGCGCGATCACGGCGTTTCAGCGCGACCGCAAGATGGCCACGACCGGCCGCATCACGCCTGAACTGCTCCGCGAGCTCAAGCGCGTCACCGGGCACGACCTGACGAAGACTGCCGCCGAGCGCTAAGCTCGGTGAAAGGTCGTCGATGCGCATCAAGAGCGAAATTTGGGTGAGGGCCTACTTGCGCCGCTGCCAGGCGCAAGGCGTTCCCGTGGTGATCGCGCGGCGCGGCGACGAAGCGGCGGGCGCGATCTTCATCTGCATCGACCGGCTCGACGGTACGATGGTGCTCTACGGCCCTGCACCGGCGGGGCTGGTGGGCAGCGAGACGGAGCGCTGCTGGATGAGCAGTTTCGGAAACCGCGCCGTCAGTCTCATCGAGGTGCAGGAGTATCTCGCGCGCCAGAGAGAGTTCGATCCAGATCTCTGGATCATCGAGGTCGAAGACAAAGCCGGGCGGCACTTTCTCGGCGATGCCGCGCTCGACACAGGCGAAGAGCAGGGGAGCACCGATTAGGAATTCGTTAACCTTACCCGCGCCTTAATATCGGCCGGGCAAACGGCAGGAGCGAGCTTGGAGACTTGGTAATGGCCGTCATCCTAGAATTCCGCCGCAGCGAGGAGGCCGCAAGCCGGATCGAAAGTCCCGTGCAGGGCTCGCTCGGCGAGATCATCATTTTTCCTGGCGTACGAATCGATCGCCGCGCCTCGAGCGACAGCCCGCGGCAGAGCGGAACGTCATCTAGACGGCGCATGCAGAGGGCGCGCAAGAAGTCGTAGGCCTCAGCCTGCTTTGGAGTAGGGACCGCAGGAGGTGGTCTTGAGCGCCTGCTCGGCGCGTGCAGAGCGACTTGGCCCCACAAGCGGCGCGCGAATCAGAGCAACGCCCTCGGTCACCGGCGAATTCACCACCACGACCTCATCGGAACTCTCGGGCGCGTCAGCGCCAGCCTCCTCGACGGTCTGATCTGCCCCCGTAATTACGAGATCGATCTCGGCCCGCTTCATATCGGCGCCGGCCACCGAATAGAAATTGTCTCCCTCCGGCGTGTACAGGGCGATGAGCCAAAGGTCGTCAGGCACGGCCGCCTTGAGCCGCACCGGCCCGTTAGCCAGGTCGAAACGGCAGAAGGCGTAGCGCACATCCGGAGCCATCATCGGCATGACTTGGCGACCGGGCGCCACAGCGGGCAGCTCGATCATGTTGTTGGCGGGCCCGAGGGCGGCGAGCCGTGCATGGGCGTTTTTCGGCGCGAGCATGGGCAGCATGAGAACGGCGATGATGTGGATGAGCCCGGCAAGCACGAGGCCGAGCACGATATAAAGACCGGGGATCCTTACTCGCATGACTTGCGCTCGATCTTCGGCAGCCGTTCGCGTGGAATCAATCCGATGCCCAGAGAATCGGTCTCGCGCGGACTATAGATACGCAACATCAGGATCAGGGTTTGGCCGTCTGTGCCGCTTGGCAGCCAGTTCTCGGGACGGGCCGTGCTCGCGAGATTTATGCGAAACGTGCCGTCGGAATGCCGAAGCAGCTCCTCGCTGTTGAAGCTGTAGCGACTGGTGGGATTGTCGATCAGTCCGCCATATTCGTCATAGACCGCAATCGACCACCAGCGGGCGTTGAGCGGGGAGCCCTCGATTGTGTACTCGCAAGACGAGGAAAGCGCATGGCCGTTGCTATCGGTGCGCGCCACGAAATAGCGAGCAACGGTGGATGAGAGCGGAAGCCTACCGCTGCGCGCCACGTGAGCCCTGGTGTAAGGATCGGCATCCGGCTTGCCCTCACTGTCCCAGCTCGCCCAAGGCCCGACTTTCGTGGTCGTCAGCGGCGAGCCGTACTCGATCATGTACCAGGCCGATCCGATGCCGAGCAGGAGCGCAACTGCAAACGTTCCGATGAAATAAGCGAGGTCTCGCATCGAATGTGTGGCTCCGTCCTCGCGTCGGGCCGTAGGCGAGGAGGAGAGCACGAACGGCAGGTTGGTGAGCGCGCTAGTCAAGTGGTCAGCACCCGTTGCTGGCAAGCCGGGACGGCCCGGCTAGTGGGGAGCCGGCGCAGCATCGTCCCGTCCGATGGACAGAGCGGTTTGTGGCTCGGCCGGCGTGGAAGTCTGCCCGGTCTGCGGCTGCGGTGGAGCTTCGGCATTGCTGGGCGCTGCTTCCGGGCCATTGGCCGAAGCGAGACTTGGCTTCGGTGAAGCGTCGGTTGCCGGGGGCGCGGGCGCTTCGGCGCGGTCCGGCTTGCTCGCATCGCTCGGCGCAAGACGTCGTGCATCCTTGAGCAGCGCGCTGATCTTCTCAAGGACCTCTCGTGTCGCCTGCGACATGTCCTTGACGCTTTCAGCCGGTGCCGGCGTAGGAGCTTCTTCGGCCGCTGCGGAGGCATTCTGCGCGGCAGCAGCGGCTAGCCGCTGCTGCTCCGCCACTTGCACTGGATGAACCGCGATGCCCGGGATCTGCGCGATGTTGTCGGTATCATGCGCAGCAACCATGAAGGCATGCCAGGTCTGAGCTGGAAAACTGCCGCCGGTTACGCGTGACATGGGCGTGAAATCGTCATTGCCGATCCAAACGCCCGCCACATATTGGCCGGTGATGCCCATGAACCATGCATCGCGGAACGCCGAGCTCGTTCCAGTCTTGCCGATGGCATAGGTGTAATCGAGCCCTGCCGCGCGCCCGGTTCCGCCGGTGACCACCTGTTGCAGCATGGTGTTCAGCATCTCGACCGATTTGCGCGAGAAAATTTGCTTACGCGGCGGCTCGTCGCGGTCGTGATTGTAGAGCACCTGCTCGCTCGCGAGGCCGCGGATCTCTTCGATGCCATATCCGTGGACCTCAAGGCCGCCGGCGGCGAACACCGCATAGTTTTGGGTGTGCTCGAGCGGCGTGAGTCCCTGATCGCCGAGCGCGAGCGAGCAGGTCTTTTTGAGGCGCGTGATGCCGAGCTTCTTCATGGTCTCCAGCACCTTCTCGCGGCCGACGTCGAGGGAGACCTTGACCGCGATGGTGTTAATCGAATGGGCAAGCGCATCGTGGAGCGCCATGGTGTTGCTCTCGCCGGCGGCGAAGTTCTTGGGCGCCCAGTGGCCGCAAGCGGCACCTCCGCCGCTCACGATGGTGTTTGGCGTGTACTTTCCCGTCTCGAAAGCAGTGATGTAGACGTAAGGTTTAAAAGACGAGCCTGGCTGCCGATAAGCGTGCGTGGCGCGATTGAACTGGCTCTCGCCATAGTCTTTGCCGCCGACCAACGCGCGGACCGCGCCGTCATTTTCCATGACGACCATGGCACCTTGCTCGAAATGACGGGCGCGCCCGGATTGGGCGATGGTGCCTTCGAGCGCATCTTCGGCCATCCTTTGCAGTCCGGTATCGACTGTCGTTCGGGCGACGAGGATGTGATCCTCCTTGCCGTGCATGATTCGCTGCACCTCCTCGAAGGCCCAGTCGAGGAAGTAGTCGGGGGTCTGCGACTCGCCGCGTTCGACGATCTTGGCTGGGTTCATGCGCGCACCATAGACCTGGCCCTCGCTCATGAAGCCGGCCTCGACCATGTTGCTCAGAACTTCATTGGCCCGGGCGCGCGAGGCGGCAAGATTGACGTGCGGCGCATAGCGGGTCGGCGCCTTGAACATGCCGGCGAGCATCGCCGCCTCGGCGAGGTTCACATCGCGGATCGACTTGCCGAAATAATATTGGGCCGCAGCCTCGACACCGTAGGAGCCGCCGCCGAGATAGGCGCGGTCGAAATAGAGCTTGAGGATTTCGGGCTTAGTGTAGTGGTTCTCGAGATAGATGGCGATGAGCGCTTCTTTGATCTTGCGGCTCAGAGAACGCTCAGGCGACAGAAACATATTCTTAGCGAGCTGCTGGGTCAGCGAGCTGCCGCCCTGCACGACCGTGTCGTGGCGGGCATTGGCGGCAAGGGCGCGGAACGTGCCCATGACGTCGACGCCGAAATGCTCGAAGAAGCGCCGGTCCTCGGTGGCAAGCGTCGCCTTGATCATGACGTCGGGAATCTCGTCGAGAGGCACCGAGTCGTCGCGCAGCAGGCCGCGCTTGCCAATCTCATTGCCGTAGCGATCGATGAAGGTGACGCTGTACTCGTCGGACAGGTTCATCTTGCCTTGCGCGATCTCGAAAGCCGGGAGCGCAAAGGCGGCGAGCACGAGGAGCGCGCCGGCGCCGAGCGTCAGCCCTTCGCAGGCGAGCTCGTTCAACGCGCGGACGAAGCCCTTAACTTCGAATTTGTTGAAGAAGGAGGAATAGCCGCTCCACCAATCGAGGAAGCGGGTCCAAGAATTGTAGAGACCAGAGTCGATCGAGGAATCGATCTTAAGCCAGTCGATGAGCTTGGCTCGCCGATTGCCTTGGAGAATGTCCCGCACCTTGCCCCGACCTCGCGTGCACCACCACCCGGAGGATCGGTTATTCCGACCAACCGCGCGGAAGGATCTCAAGCGGCCGAAACCTACACCTTGATTGAGGCCATTTATAGAGGCTGGAAGTCGCGGGCGAAGAAGCTGCCCTATTGGGTGACCTCGAAGCCCCGGGCCTTCATACAAGCGATGTAATCCTTGTCGGCGGACCCCGGGCGGAGCCGCGAGAAGATGGCGAGCATGTTGGCTATGCCCTTCTTCTTGGTGTCCTCCTTGCAAGCGGCCTCGGCATTTTGGAGCGTATTGTGAGCCTCCTCGGCCTTGGCAGGACGCTGGCCCACCAGGGTGAAGTCATGCGACGCGGGCTCGGCGCAGCCCGCGAGCGATGCCCCGAGCAGGCAGGCGGCAAGAGCAGCGCCTTTAGTCCTCGACATGCGAAATCCCGCGATCCTGGTTACGGCCAGTATGCCATTTGAGGCCCTAACACGAGGAGAGGCCAGCGCACTGGACCGGCAATTAGCAGGAAAAGTTAGGGCCGAAAGATGAAGAGCGACTTGCCTGGTCGGAAACGCCTCGCTTCGCTCGAAGCGGGCCCGAAGTCCAAATTACCAGAGCAGCGGGACCAGCCGATAGCGGACGTGGGCCGCATAGTCGGCATAGCCCTCAAGCTCGGCCTTGAGGGTCTCTTTCCTCGAGCACTGCCCTCACGGCAATCAGCACGCCGAACAGGGCGACAGCTAAAAGTCCCCACCACGATCCGAACAGAAGCGCGGTGCCCACCGAGAAGAGCAGGGCCCCGGAATACATCGGGTGGCGCACATAGGAGTAAGGCCCGGTGGTCACCACCCTGTGCCCGCGCTCCTTCTGGATCTTGACCACCGGCGCCGCGTAGCTGTTCGCCTTGAAGGTGAGCATCGAGAGCCAGAAGCCGACACAAATCAGGATGAAGCCCACGACCTGCAGCCACACG
>DATFVO010000042.1:0-4117 GCA_035260265.1 Methyloceanibacter sp. | reverse complement strand
TTTTGGCGCGCCATTTTCACGTCCGAACCGTGTGGTGATGTCGCCCCGTGCACTATAAGGGCGTTCGCTAAAGGGGCACCTTAGACTCTATGGATCTCATCGCTACACCAAAGAACCCGATCCCGCTCGGCGCGTCGACCGGTTTCATCGAAATCCGCAAAGGCTTACGCATTCGCTTTGCGAGCTGGCAGTCGGTGCTCAAGGAGCGACGCGGCACGGTCTGCATCCTGCCGGGCCGAACCGAGTTCATCGAAAAATATTTCGAGGTGGTGGGTGAGCTTCGCCGCAGAGGCTTTGCCGTGGCGGTGCTCGATTGGCGCGGGCAGGGAGGCTCGAGCCGGCTGACCCGCAATCCGCTGAAGGGCCACATCAACGACTTCGCAGAGTACGAGGAAGACCTTGCGCAGTTCATGAAGGCTGTGGTGCTGCCGGACTGCCCCACGCCCTATTTCGCTCTGGCGCATTCCATGGCTGCGATGGTGCTGTTCAAGGCGGCGACCAAGCGCGGGTGTTGGTTCACCCGTATGGTGCTCACCGCTCCCATGATCAGGATCGTAGGGCTGCCGCTTCCGCACCAGGCTTCCCGCCAGATCGCTGACACGCTCACTTTGTTCGGCATGGGCAAGCGTCCGGTGCCTGGAGATGCCAGGAAATATTTGCCAATTCAGAATTTCGAGGGGAACCCGCTGACCTCGGACCGCGAGCGCTATTTGCGGAACCTGTCGGTACTCGAAGCAGCACCTCACCTAGCCGTCGGCGTGCCGACCATCGGCTGGCTCAAGGCTGCGCTCAATGCTATGGCGCAGCTCGACAACGACCGGTTTCCGCCTCGCATTCGCGTGCCGTCCTTGATGCTTGCCGCTAGCGACGACCAGATCGTGTCGAGCCCGGCGATCGAGGACCTTTCCGTCAAACTTAGAGCCGGATCGCAGATCGTCATGAGGGGCTCGCGGCACGAGATCCTGCAAGAACGCGATTCAATTCGCGAGCAGTTCTGGGCGGCGTTCGACGCCTTCATTCCCGGCGTCGTGATGAGCAAGGCGAGCTAGCGTGACAGTATCTTCACGGCGGCTCCATGCAGGCGCGGGTCGCCAGCGGCAATGATGCGCCCGCCGCCTCTCGCATCGCCTCCCTCCCAAGTGGTGACCACGCCGCCGGAGCGCTCGACGATCGGGATAAGCGGAATGATGTCGTATGGGTTGAGCCCAGCCTCGACCACGAGATCGATCTGGCCGAGTGCGAGCATGCAGTAGTTGTAGCAGTCGCCACCGTAGCGCTTGAGGCGCACGGCTTGACTCAAGGCCTCAAAGCGCTGCGCATCGTCGCCGATGAAGTACTCTGGCGTCGTCGTAGTGAGAAGGGCCGCGCCGAGAGAGGCGCAAGGTCTGGTACGCATTGTCCGTGTCGCACCGTTGTGCCGGTACAACGCTTCGCTCTCGCTACTGAAGAAGCGCTCCCGGGTGAATGGCTGGTCCATCATGCCGAGGAGTGGAACGCCGCCCCGCGTCAAGCCGATGAGCGTTCCCCATAGAGGCAGGCCGAGAATGAAGGAGCGGGTGCCGTCGATCGGATCGACTACCCAGCAATAGTCTGCATCGCTGCGGGTCGACCCGAACTCCTCGCCGATAATGCCGTGATTGGGATACGCACTGACGAGAGCATCCCTAATGGCGGTCTCGGCGACGCGGTCGGCCACCGTGACGGGGTCAAAAAAATCGCCTCCTTTATGGTCAATCGTGAAAGCTGTCCGGAAATGCGGCAAAATGACCGCTCCTGCCTTGTTGGCGAGAGCGTGGGCGGTGGCGAGAAAGGCCGGAAAATCCGAATCTGGGAGCTTTGACACGCTCAGAGCCTTGAAGGCCTTTCCTCTTGAAAGTCAAGGAGTCCGCCGCAAGAACGCGCGGTTTTGCTGGGATCCAACGGGCAGAGCACTCCTCAATCGTGACAGTTATGCACCACTGTCTCGCAAATGCCGCCCGAGCGTCATTGCAACCTTGCTTTTTGTGCGCCGCAATGACATCTTGTTGCAACGCGGCATGGCTCTCCAGGCGATGCCGCTGCCCTCCTTGGGCGTTTCCTCCCTAGACTTGGGCCGTTCGTTCAATCGAACGGCCCTTTTTTTATCAATTCTAGGGTTGACTATTCGGCGGCTGCGCGCGGGATGGCGAGGCTCGAAATGCCGGCGATCAGCGCATGCACCACGGCTTCGAGATCGCCGAGCAGCCGGTCAAATCCCGCCGATCTCTCGAAGCTCGATTCATCCATGTAGAGCGCACGGTTGATCTCGATCTGGAGCGCGTGCTGGCCTTTGTGTGGCCGGCCATAATGCTCGGTGATGTAGCCCCCGGCGTAGGGCTTGTTGAGCGCGAGTGCGTAACCGAGCGCCTTGAGCTCGGCGGCGGCAAGTCGTGTAAGCTCCCCGCTGCAAGACGTCCCGAAGCGGTCGCCAAGCACGAAGTCAGGCCGACCGCCGCCCTGGTCAGCGATCGGACTCGATGGCATGGAATGGCAATCGATTAGCACGGCGAGGCCGAATTCGTTTTGCGCCGCAAGCAGAAGCTCGCGCAGTGTTTTATGATAGGGCGTGTAAAGCCGGTTGATGCGTTCGAGCGCAGCGCCAACCATGAGCGGCTCGCGGTAGATCTCGTCGGACTCCGACACGATGCGAGCGATGGTACCGAGGCCGCCAACCACCCGCACCGATTGGGTATTGGCGTAGTGGGGCAGCCCGTCGCGGAACAGGATCGGATCAAGTTCGTAAGGCTCGCGGTTGACGTCGAGATAGGCGCGCGGGAAATGGGCGTGGAGCAGAGGGGCGCCGAGCCCGGTTACGAACGCAAACAGCTCCTCGACGAAGGCATCCTCCGAGCGCCGGAGGGCGAGAGAATCGAGCCTAGAGGCGGCAAGAAACGTGCTCGGATAGATGCGGCCACTATGCGGTGAGTTGAAGACGAGGGGCGCTTTCAACTGATCGGGAAGCGCCACCGTGAAGGGTGGTGAAAGCTCACTCTCAATAGCCTCAGCCTCGCTTAGGCTCATCGCCAATCCTTGCTGCCGCTCTGATCCAGCCTACCCCCGAAAGACATGGAATCGCTTGTAAACTTTGCCAACGAGAGTTGAACCTGTCTAGGGCGTGTTCTGCCTTGTGCCCGAGCCAATTAGACGCGATGATTTGGGGTCTGGCGGCGCGGGGGCCAAGACCTTCCGGCCCTTGGGAGCCCAAGCAATTGGTCTTTTACCAAGTTCGTGTATGCCCAAAGGGCGAGAGTTCAGGGGGAGCGGGATGGAGGCGAATGATCCGCGGGAGCGCAGCGTTCAGCGCATACTTCTTGCCGAGGACGACGAGGACATGCGGCGTTTCCTGGTCAAGGCCTTGGCCAAGGCTGGCTACGATGTGGTGTCGTTTGGCAACGGGCTCGAAGCCTATGAGCGGCTGAAGGAGGAGCCCTTCACTCTGCTTTTGACCGACATCGTGATGCCGGAGATGGACGGCATCGAGCTCGCCCGCAAGGCGAGCGAGATCGATCCTGACCTCAAGATCATGTTCATCACCGGCTTTGCCGCGGTTGCGCTCAATCCAGACAATCATGCGCCGAAGGACGCCAAGATCCTGTCGAAGCCGTTCCACTTGCGCGACTTGGTCGACCAGGTAGAGCGCCTGCTTGCAGCGTGAGGGAAGGCCGCGGGTTGCGTTGACTGCGCGTCACCCGATATAGAAGCTCTTCCATTACTGATGGTAAGGGCGCGTAGCTCAGCGGTACGAGCACTGCGTTGACATCGCAGGGGTCACTGGTTCGATCCCAGTCGCGCCCACCATTAACCTGCTGTTTGTACTCACATAAACTCGCTCAAACAAATAAACGCCGGGAGGCTCTCCTAATCGTGTCAGCACGATGTCAGCAAGCCGAGCTAGCTCGTCCTTTCCGCCTCACGCCTCAAACTCACAATGTTGCTGCTTGGCGCGGGAGCGCCGCCAGACTCTTAATCAGCGGGTCCAAGGTTCGAGTCCTTGTGCGCCCACCAATAAATCAATGAGATAGTTACAATCATCAACGAGATCCACTGTACCAGTAAGCACATAGTAAGCACTGGCGCGGGCACTTAACGGAAATTGATG
>DATFVO010000041.1:0-4257 GCA_035260265.1 Methyloceanibacter sp. | reverse complement strand
CTTCGTAATCAGCAAGGATTTCGACTGGGGACTCGTGCTCGCCGACGAGAGGCGCAAGTTCGACGTGGGAGCCACTGAGGCTGTCGTTCTGCTGATCGACACACGCAAACCGATCTCTGCAATTGCCAAGGTGATCGACGTCCACGGCATCCTCATCCCCCTTGAAAGTACCGATCCGGTGGTAGATGCGCTCCGCCATGGCAAAGTGCTCACGATCGTTGCCGAGGGCGCTTCGGCAAGCTTCAGGCTCACCGGCACGAGAGATGCGATCGCTGCGCTTGCCGCTTGCGTCACGCGGCACCGCGGCACCGAGAAGGTGGAGCTATCCACGAGAGCGCCGGCCTGAAGTAGGCTCGCGCCGCATCAGCGGCGCTGGAACAGCTTCTCAATGTCGGCGAGCTTGAGCTCGATATAGGTCGGGCGCCCGTGGTTGCACTGGCCGGTGAAGGGCGTCTTCTCCATGTCGCGCAGCAGGGCGTTCATCTCCTCCGGCGTGAGCCTCCGCCCCGCCCGCACGCTGCCGTGGCAGGCCATGGTTGAGAGCACATGATCGAGCCGTTCGGCCAGTAGGCGGTTTCCGGTGGCGTCCTCCTCTTCGGCGAGCGTGTCGGTGAGGTCGGACAGCAGCCCTTTGACATTGCAGGTGCCGAGCAGCCCTGGCACTTCGCGCACCAACACTGCGGAAGCCCCGAAAGCCTCAACGACGAGGCCGAGGCGCTCAAGCTCGGCGGCTGCGCCGACGAGTAGCGACGCGGCCTCACCGTCGAGCTCGACCACCTCGGGGATGAGGAGGAGCTGGCGCGAGATGCCACCATTGGCAAAGCTATGCTTCAGCCGCTCATAGACGAGGCGTTCATGCGCTGCGTGCTGATCGACGATCACTAGCGCGTCCCCGGTCTCGGCGATGATGAAGGTATCTTGGAACTGGGCCCGCGCCGCGCCGAGCGGATAGTCGGCGCCGAGCCGATTACCCGTCGTAGCGTTTCCGCGCGTGTCGCCGCTAGGCTCGGCGAGAGGCGCAAGCGGCGCCTGCGCTCGTTCGGCAAAGCCGAAGCTCCGCGCACCAGAGGGGACATGGTGTTGGCTAACGCCCTGCGACGTAGGCCGACCGGAGGGCTGCACTATACGCTCGAGCGCCGCCTGCGACAGAGAGGCCGTGGCACGATGGCCAGCAGCGCCAAGCGCATCCCTAAGCGCGCCGATGAGGAGCGAGCGCACGGCATTAGGGTCGCGAAACCTGAGCTCGGTCTTGGCTGGGTGCACGTTCACGTCCACCTCATCGGGCGGCATGGTCAGAAACAACACCAGCATGGGGTAGCGGCCGGTTGGCACGAGGTCGGCGTAGGCCGCGCGCACGGTACCTGCCAGCAGCTTGTCGCGCACCGGGCGGCCGTTGACGATGAGATAGAGCTGGATGCTATTCGGCCGGTGCAGCGTCGGCAGCCCTGCGAAGCCCTCGACGGAGATGGCGCCGCGCAAGGCGTGCACCCGTAGCGCGTCCTGCACGAAATCTTCGCTAAGGATGCGCCCAAGCCGAGAGAGCCCATGGTCGATCAAACCAGGGGGGCAGGCCTCGAGCCGCAGAGTGGTGCGCTCGCCGGTGGTAAGGCTGAAGGCAATCTCGGGATGCGCGAGGGCAAGGCGCTTCACGATGTCGGCAATGGCTGAGGTCTCTACCCGCTCGGATTTCATGAACTTCAACCGTGCCGGGGTCGCGTAGAAAAGATCGTGCACTTCGACGCGTGTGCCGGAAGTGAGCGCGGTGGGCTTGAGCACAGACTTGCGGCCCGCATCGACCTCGATCGCGAAGGCTTCGGTTGCGCCCGCGGAGCGGCTTTGAATCGAGAGCCGCGCGACGGCGCCAATCGACGGCAAAGCCTCGCCGCGGAAGCCGAGCGTCATGATGTGCGAGAGGTCGTCGCCGGTAAGCTTCGAGGTGGCGTGACGCTCGACGGCAAGGGATAAATCGTCGGGGGCCATGCCGGAGCCGTCGTCGGCGACGCGGATCAGCCCAAGTCCCCCGCCCGCGATTGCGACATTGATGCGGCGCGCGCCGGCGTCAATCGCGTTTTCGATCAGCTCCTTGACGACGCTCGCAGGCCGCTCGACGACCTCACCGGCCGCGATGCGATTGACGAGATCCGGCGGCAGCTGTCGTACGGGCATTCTGGGCCTCTGCCTGTTCGCCGGCGAGATACCGGCGGGTCAGGATTTTACCCGATTCTACCGCCGGCTGGTCGAACGGGTCGACGCCGAGGAGATGCGCGGAAAGGATGGTTTCGAGCATGAAATGCATCATCAGCGCGCCGAGCGCACGCTCATCCAGCGTGTCGAGATCGATGGTGCGCACCGGCCTGCCTGCATTGGTCAGCGCCTCGGGAATGGCGCGCTGCTGTGCCACGACGAGGTCGCCAGCGGCGTGGCCAGCGAGATAATCGGCGCCGGCGAGCTTGGCGAGGTCAGGCGCGATGCGAGGACCTCGCCCCTCGCAGTTCTCGCGGATAACGGTGATAAGATGCTGCGGAGCGCCGTCGAGATAGAGCTGAAGCTGGCTATGCTGATCGACTGGGCCAAGCGCTCCGACCGGCGTCGTCCCCTCGCCTTGCTTGCCGAGGCTCTCGCCCCAAAGCTGCACGTACCAAGCGGCGAAGCGTGACAGGCGGTCCGAGTAGGGCAGCATCACCGTGGCACGCACGCCGCGCTCCTTGGCAAGCCCGATCACGACCGCAGCGCCAATTGCTGGGGCGAAGTCCGCTGTGCTCTTGGCCTCAAGCAATGCGCCGATGACGCTCTGCGCGCCTTCCCTGAGTGCCACCGCATCTAGGCCGCGGGCGAAGGCTGGCAAGAGACCGACGTTAGTCAGGCCCGAGAAACGGCCTCCAATGCCGGGGTCGTGGGGAAGAGTCGGAATTGAGAATGCCTCGCAGAGCGCACGCAAACCATTCTTCACACCCGGAGCTTTGGGCTCGGTCACCGCAAGGAAAAGCTCAGGGATGCGATCTGCGAGACCTGCCGCACGCACCGCCTCTATCGTGGTGATGATTTGCACCAAGGTCTCGGGCGTGCCGCCGGACTTCGAGATCACGACGAAGCGTGTCGTCTTAAGGTCGACGCCTGACAGCGCAAGGTTGAGCGTGCGCGCGTCGAGATTATCGTAGAAGCGCGTGCGCGGCCTCTCCTCGCTGCCATGCTTGTCGTCACCGGGAATGGCCCAGCCGCCAAGCTGAGCGAGGGTCTGGCCGCCGAGGCTAGATCCTCCGGTGCCGAAGAACACGACGGTGCGGGCACCTTTGGTGAGCGGTTGGTAAGCGTCGCGCGCCGCAGTGATGTCATCGCGCCATTCGGGAACGCGCAACAGGGGCAAGGTCTTCTTGGCATGCGCCGCTCGCAATGAGTCAAGCCGTGGCTCGAGCTTGGCGAGATTCTTGTCGAGGGAGCTTTGCGGCAGACCGGCGCTCCCGATGGTCGATTCGAGACAGCCTTCAACCGATTGCGACAACTTCATGTGACGACCCTGGAATTAATTGCGTCCCCCTTTTAACTTGTCATGCCCGGCCTTGTGCCAAGCATCCACGACTTGAGGGCTGTGCGGTGGACAAATCCGTGGATGGCCGGGCCTTCGCCCGCCGAAGCAGTCACCGGTCCCATTTAAGGCTTCGGCCCGCGCAGGCGGGGCAAGCCCAGCCATGACAGTTGTCTTACGCTCGAACCGACAGCCTAACCAGCACCGCCTGCGGCCTTCGCTGCAACCGGCTTGCCGACAATGGTGGTGATAAGGCGGTCGGCCTCGATCAGGCGTTTCGCCACGCGCTTGATGTCGTCGAGCGTAACCGCCTCGACCAGCTTGTTACGCTTGTTCACGTAATCGATGCCAAGGTCCTCGATCTGGATCCACAGGAGCTGATTGGCGATACTCGACGAGGACTCGAACCTGAGCGCATAGGCACCCGTCAAATAGCTCTTGGCGTTCTCAAGCTCCTCAGCGGTTGGGCCTCGTTCGGCGAGCCGCTTCAGCTCGCTCTCGATCACTTCGAGCGACTGGCCGACCGCCTCGTTCTTTGTGGCGACGCTGCCCACGAACACGGCGCCGTGCTGGTAGGGATAGAGGTTCGAGTAGACCGAATAGGCAAGCCCGCGCTTCTCGCGCACCTCCTCCATCAATCGCGAAGAAAAGCCGCCGCCGCCGATGATGTAATTGAGCACATAGGCGGGGATGAAATCGTCGTCCTTGCGGGGGATGCCGCGATGGCCGAACTG
>DATFVO010000040.1:0-2375 GCA_035260265.1 Methyloceanibacter sp. | reverse complement strand
AGCCGAGCACGAGCACCAGATCATAGAGATGGTCGGCGCGCTTCAGCCCTTCCGCGCTCTGCCGCGACGGAAGCTTGATGAGCCGATTGTAGTTGCGATCGGCGGGATCTTCGCACCAGCCATCGTCTGCGCGGATCGCGTGAATGGGGAGCTTGGTGCGTGGACGCATGCCCCGGTCGGCGCGATAGAAAACCTGGCGGATGGGGAAACGCCCAAGCGGCGTGGCGCCGTCTCCTTCGCGCTTCAGCGCGCGAATGCTCCCGCGGCCGAGCGCCGCGCGTCGCACACCGTGGGCGAGTGCAATTCGCGCCTCGCGCGACCGCCCCGGAGCGCGCCTGACGGCAATCGGCCGGGAGCGCCTAACCGCGATGACTGCGTTGCCTTTTTTGTCGGCCACCCGGCGTCGCGACATGCTTGTCCAAGCGCCTCCCCCCGCTTACAACTCACGGTGCGGAATAGTCCAGGGACCGCCAATGAGCAATGCGCGCAGGATCCTCATCATCGACGATGACGACGAGCTTCGCGAGTCGTTGAGCGAGCAGCTCACGCTGCACGAGGAGTTCGAGACGGCGCTTGCGGCCACGGCGTCGGAGGGACTGAGGCAGGCCCGCAACGGCCATGTCGATCTCGTGCTGCTTGACGTGGGCCTTCCCGATCTCGACGGCCGCGAGGCGTGCAAGCTGCTCCGCCGCGGCGGCTTCAAAGGCCCGATCGTCATGTTGACGGCCCAGGTCTCCGATGCCGACACCATTCTCGGGCTCGAGTCTGGCGCAAACGACTACGTGACCAAGCCATTCAAGCTTGGCGTGCTGCTCGCGCGCATCCGTGCGCAACTGAGGCAGCACGAGCAAAGCGAGGACGCCGTCTTCACCATAGGGCCTTATATCTTCAAGCCAGCATCGAAGCTGTTATTGGACGGTGCCGGCGGCAAGATCAGGCTCACCGAGAAAGAGACCTCGATCCTCAAATATCTCTATCGCGCCGGCGAGAGGGTTGTGACCCGCGAGGTCCTGCTGCACGAGGTGTGGGGCTATAACGCTGGCGTCACCACGCACACGCTCGAGACGCACATCTACCGTCTGCGGCAGAAGATCGAGAAGGATCCCTCCCAGGCCGAGCTTCTGATTACGGAGACCGGCGGCTACAAGCTTGTGCCGTAGCTCGGTTACTCCCCAACTACAAAATCGGCGACGACCGGAACGTGGTCGGAGGTGCGCTTCCAGTCGCGCGTCTCATCGAGCACCCGCATCGAGACCGCGGCGCCGTCGAGCGCAGGCGTGGTCCAGATATGGTCGAGGCGGCGGCCGCGATTGGAGGCGCGCCAATCGCGATTGCGGTAGCTCCACCAGGTGAACAGCTTCTGCTCGGCCGGCACGTAGCGGCGCATAATGTCGATCCAATCGTGCGAGGCCTGTACGCGCAGGAAACGCTCGACCTCTGCCGGCGTGTGGCTGACCACCTTCAGAAGCTGCTTGTGCGACCAGACGTCGGTGGGAAGTGGCGCCACGTTCAGATCGCCGACCATGATCATGCGGTTCTTGCGTTTTCCCCGCATACCGCGAAACCAGACATCCATCGCTTCGAGAAAATCGAGCTTGTGGCGGAACTTTTCATTGAGCTCGGGGTCGGGCAGGTCGCCGCCGGCCGGGACGTAGATGTTGTGCAGAATGAGCGGGGCGCCTGTCCCATTGGCCTCGGCGAGCTTCACTGACAGATGGCGCGCATGCCCCCGCCCGCAAATATCGCGGCGCTCGAGAAATGTGAAGGGCAGCCGGGAGAGGATAGCGACGCCGTGGTAGCCCTTCTGCCCGGCAACAGCGATATGCGGAAAGCCGAGCGCACGGAGCTCGAGCTCGGGAAACTTGCCTTCGATGCATTTGATCTCCTGTAGGCAGAGCACGTCAGGCTTTTCGCGTCTCGCGAAGCGACTCACGAGGTCGAGCCTTAACCTCACCGAATTGATGTTCCAGGTGGCAAGCCGGAAGCGCATGGCAATAGGAATTTAGGCCGAGGGCGCCCGGCAGGTGAAACGACTTGAAATGAAGCATCCACAAAGAAGAAGCCCCGGACGGGGGGACACCACGGGGCTTCTCCGGTTCCTTATGGGGGGAACCTGTGATGGGGAGGGAAAGCCCATCACAAAAAGCGGCTTAGCACTCTGAGAACAAACGTCAACCCCGGATTTGCCGCAGGCTTAGGCAGCAACGCAGGGCGCACCTCCCAAAGAAACACGATGCATAAAAGAAAGGCGCCCAACCGCTGCGCGTGGTTGGGCGCCAGAAGCGCGTTTTTTTCGCGCGCGCGCCGGGAGGGAAGCCGGCGCGAGCGAACCACATCTTCGGCTAGACGGGGGGCACTACCGATGTAAATCGACG
>DATFVO010000039.1:0-2638 GCA_035260265.1 Methyloceanibacter sp. | reverse complement strand
GAGATGCGCGGTAACGGCTCCGAGACAGCCGCCTACTATCTGCACGGCAATGTACGCGAGCGTAGCGGCCCGATCGAGGTCGCCCCTTAGCCACATCACTAGGCTGACGGCCGGATTGAAATGAGCCCCTGAAACCGAGATGAAGATCGTGATGATCACGAACAGCACGGCGCCGGTCGGAAGCGTGTTGCAGAGGAGCGCGATTGCCTCGTTACCGCCCGCGAGCTTCTCGGCCATGATCCCCGAACCGACGACTGCCATAACGAGAAAGAAAGTGCCGAGCGCCTCGGCCGCCAAGCGGCGCGCGCGATCGAATTGCATTGTCCCCCCTCTCCCCAGCGTCGTTGCGCGACGCTCAGCAGCAGCTTCCTCCGGACTTCGGCGCGCATGCCGCATCCATAGCGAACGGGATTGACGTGCCGCAGCCCGGGAAAATGCCGTAATGCGTGGCGAAATCGCCGATGAACTGGAAATGCGGGCTGAAGCGGGTGTCTGCCAGCATGCGCCACGTGTTGCCGCACACCATGAATACCTTGCCGCGCTCGATCAGATGATGCCCGTCGAGCTCGAAGGCGTCCGGCTGCTCCGCCACACTGCCCTTGTAGATCACCGCCTGCCCGTAATCTTCGCAAGCGGTCTCGAGTCCGTCGAGCTTGAACAGCCGGTAGGTCGCCGAGAAAAACTTGGCCTGACCGAGTTTCGCTTGCATCGTCGCATTGTCGATGGCGATCAGGCGGCTCGTCACCAGCCTCGGGTCGAGGAAACCGGCGCGCTTGGCCATCGGCAGGAAGTCGTTCCAATAGAGCGCGCCGCCGAGGCACTCGCCGTAGAGCACCGGATCGGCGCGAACGTGATCAGGCAGGCGCCGGTCGCAATAGACGTCGGCGAAATAGAGCTCGCCGCCGGGCTTGAGCAGATCGTAGGCGCCGCGCAGCACCGCCATCTTGTCGATCGAGAGATTGATCACGCAATTCGACACGATCGCGTCGAAGCTTCCAGGCTCGAGCCCCAGCTCGCCGAGCTTTTCGATATAGCCCTTGAGAAACCGCACGTTGCGCCGCGGATAGCCGAACGCGCGCATGTGCCAATCGATATGCGACTGGGCGACGGCGAGTTGCCCGTCGGTCATGTCGATCCCGACCACCTCGCCTTCCGTTCCGACGAGCTGCGCGATGAGATAAACGTCGCGGCCAGAGCCCGAGCCGAGATCGAGCACGCGGGCACCCTCGAGCGCCGCAGGCACGACGATGCCGCAGCCATAATATTTTGCGCGCACCTCCTCATGCACATTGGCGAGCAGGGCCTCGAGATGAGCCGGCATGCCACTTCCTTCGCAGCACGCCGAGGTTTTCAAATCCTCCGAAGTCTTTAGAACCTTACCGTAATAATCCTTCACCACTTCGAGGTTCATGGCATCCTCATTTCCGTCGTTTGACGTCCTCTTAGCGGTGAAGTGTATGTCAGGCACTGCAACCAATCGAGGGGTTGTTGGATATCCTAGATGCGCCTTGCCATGTCCGCTAATGACCCAAAGTGGACATTTCTATTTGTTTTGCGCCAAGATCGAGAAACCTTGCGCCTCAAAGCTAGGTGCAGCTTCCGGTGACAGGATGAAATCGAGAAATTTCCGCGCCTCTGGTTTGGCATGAGCTAACAGAGCCACCGGGTACTCGATTTTTGGATGGCTTTCTTCGGGGAAAGTGCCAACCACACGCACAGCCGGTTCAGCTTTTGCGTCCGTTCCATAGACGATACCAAGTGGCGTTTCGCCCCTGGCCACGAATGCCAATGCGGCACGCACATTTTCGGCTTGCGCCACTCTTGGCGCGACCGCGTCCCACACTCCAAGATACGTCAGTGCCGCTTTGCCGTACTTCCCGGCGGGCACCGAGTCCACGCTAGCCATAGCGAGCTTGCCATCGGCTCCGAGAGCTTGGAGGAGAGCAAAGTTCTTTTCGATTGCAAGTGAGACGGTAGAATCTTTCGGAGCTACAAGCACGAGTGTGTTGCCAAGTAAGGTCTTTCGCGACGCCGTGTCGATTAGATTTTTCTGCTGCAGATAGTCCATCCAATCCAAATCCGCGGAGAAAAAGATATCTGCAGTCGCTCCGCTCTCAATCTGCTTCGCCAGGGCCGAGGACGCAGCATAGCTAGTGACGACTTTATCGCCTGTTTTGGTTTCGAAGCCCTTTGCCGCATCATCAAGCGCATTTTTTAAACTCGCGGCCGCAAAGACGGTGACCTCTGCCGCGTGTACGGTCGGCGCGATAAATGGCAGAGCGAGATAAGCCGAGACCAGACACAACAACAGGTCGCGTGGAAATATCCGTAATGTCATGATTGAGCTCCTGCGGTAGAACCTCATCTGCACGGAAATCAAACAAGGGCGAGCCAACTCGCCGAGATGGTGAAGACCTCTTTAGGCTTCTCTCGTGCCGTAGCCTTGGATGCCTTGCTCGTTACCGTAGTATTTGTAGGGTAGGAATTTTCCGGACATCGTGATCCTGATGCGGTCGCCCTTGGGATCGAGCTGACGTTCGATCTCCATGTCGAAGTCAATGGCCGACATGATGCCGTCTCCAAACTCCTCTTCTATCACGGCTTTCAAGGCTGGACCGTTGACCATGACAAGCTCGTA
>DATFVO010000038.1:0-8241 GCA_035260265.1 Methyloceanibacter sp. | reverse complement strand
TCGACTGGAAGATCGAGATCAGCCAGGAGCTCGAGGTCGATGCCGACCGCGACCAGCTTTTTCGTGTGTTGAGCAACCTCTGCCGCAACGCCGTGCAGGCGCTTGAGAGCGGGAATAACCCAGGCGAGATCGCCGTTACCGCGCGGCGCGAGGGTGCAGTCACCATCATCGAGGTGGCAGACACTGGCCCTGGCGTACCCGAGAAGGCGCGCGCCAATCTGTTCAAAGCGTTTCAGAGCGTCGCGCGCAAAGGCGGCACCGGGCTTGGTCTCGCGATCGCCCAAGAGCTGGTGCACGCCCATGGCGGGCAGATCGCGCTTGTCGGCAAGGAGGGTGGAGCCACCTTCCGCGTCACCATCCCCGACGTGGTGGTCGATATCGAGAAGGCGCGCCGGCGCGCCTGAACGGCGCGCTACTGCTCCTTGGTGGCTTCGGCCGGTTTGCCCGCCGGCTTGCCGTTCTCAGTCGCCGTCTTCTTGTAGCTATTGCCTTCCTTGGTGATCGTGGTGGTCCAGCCCGAATCCCAAGTGATGACGGCGCTATTCCCCTCTTCCTTCCACATGCCGGCCACGCCTTTGTTGTTTGTGGCAAGATCGCCTTTGGCCTTGCCGTCATCGGAGAGCCAAATCGTGAAAGGCTTGCCGTGGCTGTCGGTTGTCTTCCACTTGCCGACGAACCCGCTTGCGGCAAACGCGACGGCGCCCGTCATGGCGATGGCAAAGGCAAATGCGGCCAAGGCTGGGTGAATGCGGCTCATGATTGTTTCCTCCAATTACGAATAACTGCCTGTCCTATTATAAGCCTGTATGGGCCGTAGGCGTTGCAATTTGGTCCTAGCCTTGCCTTTGTCCAAGCGAACCCTTAGGTAGGGGCAGGCCTGCTTAAGCGAAGCATTCGCTTGCTTAAGGCAGGCTCTCGCCCTTCAAGGTTGGCAAGACGCGCCCGTAGCTCAGTTGGATAGAGCACCAGACTACGAATCTGGGGGTCAGGAGTTCGAATCTTCTCGGGCGCGCCAATAACACCTGCATTTCAAGCAATTATTGTGGGAAACGCGCAGCTTCGTGAAGGCTTCGCATTTGTGTTACCGTGCTGTGTCCGCAAACGACAAGCTGCTCAACTTGCCGCGATGAGCTCCCGAACTTGGTTAGACGATCTAAGAGCGTGTACTCATAATTCATCAGCTGAACCGATGTTGCGGAGGAATGTCTGCTTGATCCCCCATATCGGACGTAATCAGAGGGCGTTGTCAGCCTCGCACCTGTCGCTTTAGCGTCATGCTCGACAGCTAAGCGCCTCAGTTGTTAGCAAGCATGCCGCCATCTCCCACAGCGCGACGCTGCTCTCCAGATTGAGCTGAGGATGCGACCCCGCCTGCCTTTAGCCTTCGCTTTGGGGATCTAGGCCCCTATATGTTGGCTCGGCTGGACCAGGGGGCTGTGAGGCAGCTGATGACCAATCTCAAGCGAATCCAGGCCAGGGCTGGCGAATTAGCGCGGTCAGGTAAGTTTCACGGATGGCGTCCCATAGCCTTTGAGCTACGGTTCGAGAAAGGGTACGACGAAGCGCGGGAGTGGCTTCATGATGCGGCCACTCAGGACGAAATTGATCGCCTATGCCAAATCGCTCGGGCATCAAAGGACGAGGCTGCATAACCGCTCGAGAAGAGCGGACCTATATAGCGAGGCTCGAAGTGAAGGCCACCTCAGGGTGGCTACTCAGCTCTCGCGAAGCGGCCGAAGAAAAACAGCCCGAAGCCACCGCGCCGTTCAGCATGCCGCTCCCACCGCCTGTCGAATTGCGCAGAAGCGAAACCATCGGGCATCCGGACTCCCGGTCTAGGCAACCTTACGCGCTTCTTTACGCTTGGCACCGGATGGGGCCGCGCTGGCTCAGCCGCCAGCCGAGTGGGGGTAGTAGCCATTGCGGTTTGTGTAGTGGTGGGACCGTCGGCCGGCACGAGATATTGCTCGAATACCCAGCCGCGCTCTCCAGAAGTTGGGTCGGTGATCTGGACCCAGCCGTTTTGTCGGCCGACGACCCGTAATGCGGTGCCGGGCTGATAGAAGCGGAGCGTCGGGGAGGAAATAGAGGCGTCGCCATGCGCTTTCGCGGCGAAGACAACCTTGGCCCATTCGACCGGCTCGTACGCCGCCTCATTGGATTGAACCCTATTCGGCTGTGCCTGTGACACAGGCAAACTTGCGACACGAGCAGGCGACATCGTCGTCGTAGCAGGCTTACCCAAGGGGAGCGACGATCCCTGAGAACTCGAGCTTGCTAAAGCCGGAAGGTCCGTGCCCCAAGAACGCAGCTGACGGTCGTCCAGATTACCGAGGCTTTGCCTAGTGAAGACATTCTCTGCTGGGTCATGCGGAAGAAGGTTGTAACTTAAGACAATGGCGCCGTAGATGGCGGCGCCTACGAGAGCTAAGAACGACAACCCTTTCATGGCCAGGCTTCCTACCCGGCCCCCGCCAATATTTCGGGTTCAGCGCCCCTCGTTTTCAACTATAGCTCATACGTCGGTTCAAATTGATAGCGCGAAATGTCTCGGGGTTAATGAGCCCAGCCGTGGCAACTGCGTGTCAAAGCAGAAAAAGAAAACATCCTGCGCGCTGTGCCTCACGGCGCAAATGGACTCCGGCAGATTCGGATCGGCTTGTGGCATCGAGACTAGCGGCGCACATTCGCAAATGAGGATTCTTCGCCTTTATGCGCGCGTGCTCGAGCTTCTCGGCCCGCAGATTCGTTTGGGATGGGCGCTTGCTTTGGCGAATGTCGCTCTAGCGACAGCGCAATTCGCTGAACCTGTATTGTTCGGCCGCATCATCGATTCGCTCGCTGGAGCGCAAGGCGCTGGGGGTTCACTATCGTGGGCTCACCTCGTGCCGCTGGTCGCAGCCTGGGTCGGCTTTGGCCTTTTCATGATTGTTTGCGGCGCGCTTGTCGCACTTTACGCTGACAGGCTTGCCCATCGGCGCCGGCAGGCGGTGCTTTCCGAATTCTTCGAACATGCTCTCCGGCTTCCGTTGAGCTTCCACAGCGCCACGCATTCCGGTCGGGTGATGAAGGTGATGCTTAGCGGCACCGACACACTTTGGTGGCTTTGGCTGGGATTTTTTCGGGAGGATCTCGCCGCATTGATCTCAATCTTTGTTCTGGTGCCAATGTCCCTCTACCTGAATTGGCGGTTAGCACTGCTGCTTATCGGCTTGTGCGTGATCTTTGTGGCCTTGACGGCTTGGGTACTGGGCAGGACGGAGGCGTTGCAGAAATCTGTTGAGCGATATTACTCAGACCTCGCTGAGCGCGCCTCGGATACTCTCGGCAATGTTGCATTGGTGCAGAGCTTCACGCGTGTGGAGGCTGAAGTTCGGGACTTACGCAATGTCGTTGATCGCCTGCTCGGCGCGCAAATGCCGGTGCTCTCCTGGTGGGCCTTGGCAAATACCCTCACCAAGACCTCCACGACCTTGACCATGCTCGCGATCCTCATTGTCGGACTGGTCCTTTTCTCGCACGGGCAGACGACTGTCGGCGGAATCGTCATGTTCATGACATTTGCCGGCATGCTGATTCAGAGGCTCGAACAGGCCACCAGATTCACCAATCGCATTTTCATGGATGCTCCCCGGCTAGAAGAATTCTTCGGGGTTCTCGACACTACCGCTGGCGTGCGCGATCGCAAAAATGCCGTGACTCTGAAGAAGGTCCGCGGTTTGGTCGACTTTGAGGAAGTCAGTTTTTCGTATGATCGTCGCAACCCAGCCGTTGCTGATCTCACCTTCGCTGCCGAGCCTGGCGAGACCATTGCGCTGGTCGGTGCTACAGGTGCCGGCAAGTCCACAGCGCTTGCGCTGCTCTATCGCGTTTACGATCCACAGTCGGGCGTAATAAGAATCGATGGCCGAGACATCTGTGGCGTGAAGCTCACAAGCCTTCGACACAACATTGGCGTAATCTTCCAGGAACCGCTGCTGTTCAACCGGTCGATCGCAGAGAATCTCCGAGTAGGCGATCCCGACGCCACCGATGAGGACATTCTCAAGGCCTGCGAGCGGGCACAAGTGCTCGAGATTATCGAGCGTCACGAGGGAGGATTGAACGCTGTCGTGGGAGAGCGGGGGAGAGCCCTGTCCGGCGGCGAGCGTCAACGACTCTCGATTGCTCGCGTCCTTCTGAAGAATCCTCCGATTCTCATCCTAGATGAAGCTACCAGTGCGCTTGATGCCGTGACCGAGGCGAAAGTGAACGCCGCGTTCAACGAGGCGATGAAGGGCCGCACAACCTTTGTCATCGCGCATCGACTTGCGACAGTGCGGAATGCAAGCCGCATCCTCGTCTTCGACAAGGGCCGCATCGTGGAGAGCGGCACCTTCGACGAATTGATGGGGAACGGCGGGGTCTTCTCGGAACTGGCAAAGGCCCAGTTCATCGCAAGCGAACCGGCGCAATAGAAGCTAACACTGAGCAAGAGGTCCTCGGCGTGCCCATGGGGCGCCGATATAGGTAGCTTCGATTTGAGGGGCAGCATGGGTGCAGACGACAAACTCTTCGCTGGATCAATTCTTTAGATTCATGATCGCTTTCTGGTTCTCTTGTGTGCGGCAAATTTAGTTCAATGCACCAGCTTATGATGGCTGGCCACGAGTGAGGCCCCTGACCAGCGGAGCCTTTTAGCCGTCGCCAATGCGGCCGCACCCACGCAGTAGTAATGAGCAGACTTGGTGGTTTCGGCGTATGCGCTCGCCCGTGCTTTCTTGGCGAACGTAGATCCAGTGGCCGCCACCAAGACTAAAGCCGCAATCCCAATAAGCGGGAACACATTGCGCGCCGGGACTATGCGCATCAGAGTTTCCCTTTGGAGCCTGTCGGCCAGCAGGGAAACTATAGCCCGTAACGCCGATCACTGAACCGGCGCGGGCTCGCCTCGATTTTCGCGCGACAGCAGGAAGCGGAAGAACTCGGCGCCCTCGCGTGCCCGGCGCTTGAACATCTCGACGCTGGAGAACATCTCGCTGGTCATTTCCCAGAGCTTGCGCGGGCGGAAATAGAAGCGCCGATAGAACTCCGCGACAGCCTCGAAGATCTCCTCATGCGAGAGGTGCGGATAGCTCAGCGCGGCCACCTGCACTCCGGAATGACCGACCAGGCCGCTGCTGTTGTCGCGCAGCCAGCCATTCTCTGCGGCCTGCCGATAAAGGAAGGTGCCCGGGTAGGTGGCCGCCAAGGAGACCTGAATGGTGTGCGGATTGATCTCCTGGGCAAATCTGATGGTCTCTTGAATCGTCTCCTTGTTCTCGCCGGGCAGGCCGACCACGAAGGTCCCGTGGATGGTAATGCCGAGCTTGTGGCAGTTCTCGGTGAACTGCCGAGCATGATCGAGTCGCACGCCCTTCTTGATGTTGATGAGGATGTCGCGGTTGCCGGTCTCGTAGCCAACGACAAATAACCTGAGGCCATTGTCCTTGAGCACCTTCAGCGTGTCGTAGGGGACATTGGCTTTGGCGTTGCAGGACCACGGGACGCCGATCTCGCCCATGCCGCGGGCGATCACCTCAGAACGCTTGAGATCGTCAGTGAAAGTGTCGTCGTCAAAGAAGAACTCCTGAACCTCTGGGAAGTACTCCTTGGCCCTGCGCATCTCGGCGACGACGTGTTCAGAGCTGCGCGTCCGGTATTTATGGCCGCCGATGGTCTGGGGCCACAGGCAGAAGGTGCAGCGCGACTTGCAACCGCGGCCCGTGTAGAGCGAGACGTAAGGGTGGTGCAGATAGCCAATGAAATAATCGTCGATCACAAGATCGCGCTTATAGACATCGACCACAAAGGGAAGCTGATCCATGTCGTGCAGGATCGCCCGTTCTGGGTTGTGCACGATCTCGCCGTTGCGGCGGTAGCAGATGCCGTCGATCTCCTCCAACGGGCGCCCCTCTGCCATCTCCTTGATGGTGAAATCGAACTCGGCGCGGGCGACGAAGTCGATGGCCTTGGAGGCGGCGAGCGAAACGTCAGGGTGCACTGCGACATGCGCGCCGACGAAGCCGAGCAGAAGTTTCGGGTTGGCGTCCTTCAAGGCCTCGGCGACTTGCACGTCATTGGGGAAGGACGGCGTGCTGGTGTGCAAGACCGCGAGCTCGTAATCCTTGGCCATGGGGAGCACGTCATCGAGCGACAGTCCTCGCGCTGGTGCATCGACCAGGCGGCTGCCGGGCACGAGCGCCGCGGGCTGGGCGAGCCAGGTCGGATACCAGAACGAGCGGATCTCACGCTTCGCCTGATAGCGCGACCCGGCGCCTCCATCGAATCCTTCGAACGATGGTGGGTTGAGGAATAGCGCCTTAAGCATCGATATCACCCCGTCTTGATCAGGCCCGTATTATGTCCGCGGGCGCCCTCACGGGGCGCTCCGTTTTCCCTTTGGGAAGAAGCTACCACAAAGAGGGCTGAGCCGGCGAGTTCGGAAGCAACCATGGGAACCCCGCAGTGTTTGGCGTGATGCAGCGCTCGACTTCCTCGGGCGCCGTGCCCAGCGTCTCCGCCTCGGTATCCATGAGCACCGGACGTCCGCCGGCATGAACGACGGCAGCTACTGTGCCGTAATTGGTGTTGGCCGGAACGAGCACGTCGCGGCCCTCGACGCCCAAAGCGCGGAAAATGATCTCGAGTGCTGAGGTGCCGCTATTCACGGCGACAGCGTGCTTGGCGCCGAGATAATCGGCGAAAGGCCGCTCGAATTCCTCTCCGTAGGTGCCGAGTGTCAAGCGGCCGCTGGCGAGAACTTTCTGGATGCGGTCGGCGATCCACTGCCGGTCTTCGGCGGTGAAGTCGACGCGCGCCGGCGGTACCACGCGGACTGGCGAACTCTTTAACATCGTTCATCGCGCTCCACGCCTTCCTCAGTCGCTGCGGTTCTCTCTAGCAAGGGCCGGCTCTGCCGAAGGCGCCGGGTCCTGGTGCTCACGGCGCCAGTGGCCGCGCGCCTCGAACCACTGCCAGGCGAGGAGTCCGGGGATTCCGAAAGCGAGTTCCCGTGCGCGCCGCGCGAGAGCAAGCGCGAGCGCCCCCTCCGCCGGGATCGACAGTAGCGTACCCACCAAGAGGAAGCCACCCTCCTGGGCCCCAAGCGCTCCGGGGATAAGGAAAGCCGCGGCGCGCATCCCCTGAACCAGGCTTTCGATCAGGAATGCCACGAGGAAACTTGACGGGTAGCCGAGCAGCCAAAGCGCGATCCATACTTCCAGGACGCCGAGGGTCCAGGTGGCCGACAGCCAGAAGATGCTGATCATCACATCCTTGCGGCGGGCGTAGATGCGGCGGGCCTGCTCGTCGATGGCGTCAGCGCTGTCCAACAATGTTGTGTCGAGCGGCCCTATGAAGTTCTCAACGAGCCGCGCCAAAGTGCCGAACAGTCCGCGCCGCTGCGCCAGATAGAAGCCGAAGACGAGGACAATGCCGACCAGCACCGCGACCAGCACCGGCAGTAGGACTCCATCAGCCGCGACGTAGAAGGCGAGCAGCACAAGCCCGAGCAGCGTGAACGCGATGAGCGTGACGAGTGTGAGGGTGAGATCAGTCACAAGGCTCGCTGCGACGAGCGATCCGGACATGCCGAGCTTTGTGAACAGCCTGATGCGCACGAGGTCGCCGCCAATGCCGACCGCCGGCAAGAGAATGTCCACGGATTCGCCGATCCAGCGCCCCCACAACAATGTGCGGAAGCTCGGCCGCTTGCCGGGCTCGAACAGGGGACGCCAACCCATCGCCTCCGTTGCGAGCGGTAGGATGTGCACCGCGGCGATCAGGGCGAGCCCCGAGACGCCCGCCACAGCCAGCGCCGCCGCGATGTCGCCGATGCCGTAATAGCCGATGATTAGGACGAAGACCGACAGGCCGGCGAGAAAGGCGATCCAGCTCGCGCGCTTAAGATGCGGATTGAGCGTGTGCATGGAACCTTACGCCTCGCGGACCAATCGGGACCTAACGCTGTCAGGCCTAGGTGGTGCCGGGGTGAAGCGCAAGGCACTCATGCGGAGCGCCGCGGGACGATGCGTCCACCGCGTGCAAGCCCAAATTCGCGGCCCCGCCATATAACCCTCTGCTTGCCCATCGCCAGCACCCAGAACAGGAGGCCTGTGAGATCGCGCAGCGGCAGGAGCCAAAGGGCGCGGAGGCCCGCGCCGTCGCGGAATATCAGTGCCGTCCCCGCCGCCGTGACGAGCCGAACCGCAATCGCTCCCA
>DATFVO010000037.1:0-6340 GCA_035260265.1 Methyloceanibacter sp. | reverse complement strand
TGACGCCACGAACTTCATCCGCGCCTCGATCTGGGAGGTGGTAAAGACCTTAGGCGAGGCAGCGGCCATTGTGATCGTGGTTATCTTCCTGTTCCTCGGCAATCTCAGGTCGACCATCATTCCGATCGTCACTATCCCTTTGTCGCTGATCGGCGTGCTCGCGCTTTTGATGGCGCTCGGCTACTCGATCAACCTGATGACGCTGCTCGCACTCGTGCTCGCCATCGGGCTCGTGGTGGACGACGCCATCGTCGTGGTCGAGAACATCCACCGCCATATCGAGCATGGCATGCGCCCGCTCGATGCGGCCCTAATCGGGGCGCGCGAGATTCTCTATCCGATCATCGCCATGACCATCACTCTGGCCGCGGTCTACGCCCCGATTGCCTTTGTCTCGGGGCTGACCGGCACCCTGTTCCGTGAGTTCGCACTGACGCTCGCCGGTGCGGTGATTGTGTCAGGCGTCATCGCCATCACGCTGTCGCCGATGATGTGCTCGAAGCTGTTCAAGGCGGAGAGCGAGCATGACCAAGGCTGGCTCACCCGGCGCCTCGATCGGATGTTCGAACGACTCAAGCACCGCTACCAGCGTCGGCTCGGGCGGACGCTCAACTACCGGCCGGTGACACTGCTCGTGCTTGTCGGCGTGATGGCCGCGACCGGCCTCATGTATATGACATCGCAGCGGGAGCTCGCGCCTGAGGAAGACCAGGGTATCCTGTTCACGCTGGTGAAGACGCCCCAATACGCCAATCTCGATTATCTCGAAGAGGCCACGCAGCAGCTCAACGCCGTCTTCAGCACGCTGCCGGAGAAGGAGCACGTGTTCGCCATCAACGGCATGGGCGACGTGCATCAGGGCTTTGCTGGCGTACTGCTCAAGCCGTGGGGCGAGAGGACGCGCAATCATAAGGCCGTATTGCAAGACCTACAGCCCAGGATCGCGAGCATCGCGCCGGCACTCGCGCTCTCCTTCTCGCCGCCGCCTCTGCCTGGCTCGATCGGCGGCCCGCCGGTGCAGTTCGTCATCACCACGACGCATGACTTCCGCCAGCTTGCCGACGTGCTCGCCGATGTCGAGAAGGCCGCGCGCGAAAGCGGGATGTTCATCTTCTCCGACTCGGACCTCCGCTTCGAGACGCCGCAGGTCGAGTTCCAGATCGACCATGACAAGGCGAACCGGCTCGGCATCACTATGGCCGATATCGGTAACTCGCTCGCGACCCTGCTCGGCGGCAATTACGTCAATCTGTTCGACCTTTACGGACGGAGCTACCAGGTCATCCCGCAAGTGCCGCGCGAATATCGCCTCAACGAGGACTGGCTTACGCGCTACCAGATCCGCACCAGCGCCGGCACGCTGGTCCCGCTGTCGAACGTTGCGACGGTGAACAAGGTGGTGCAGCCGAACGCGCTCACCAATTTCCAGCAGCTTAACTCGGCAACGCTATCAGCCGTGCCCTTCCCGGGGCGGACTGTCGGGGAGGCGATCGACTTCCTCAAGAAGAAGGCCGAAAGCTTCCCCGAGGGATTCACCTACGACTTCCAGGGCACGAGCCGACAGTTCGTGCAGGAAGGAAACACGCTGGTCTATACCTTCATCTTCGCGCTGATCGTGATCTTTCTGGTGCTTGCGGCTCAATATGAGAGCTTCCGCGATCCCTTGATCATCCTGATCGCGCTGCCATGCTCGATGTTCGGCGCGCTGATCCCGCTCAATGCCGGGCTCGCCTCGATCAACATCTATACGCAGATCGGACTCGTCACCCTGATCGGGCTGATCTCGAAGCACGGTATTCTGATGGTGGATTTCGCCAACAAGCTCCAGGAGGAGCAGGGCTATAGCCGGCGCGATGCGATCGAGCACGCCGCCGCCATCAGGCTCAGGCCGATCCTGATGACCACTGCCGCCATGGTGGTCGCCATGGTGCCGCTCCTCATCGCCAAAGGTGCTGGCGCCGCTAGCCGCTTTGATATCGGGCTGGTGATCGCGGCAGGTATGACCATCGGGACGATGTTCACGCTTTTTGTCACGCCAGCGGTCTACACCTACCTTGCGCGCGACCATCAAAAGGCGCGGGCTCGAGCGGAGGCGCATGGCGAGCCAATCGTGGTCCATCCGACGCCTGCGGTCGAAGCATCCAAGGCGCCGGTCGGAACGCCGGAAGAGGCCGATGAGGAGAGCCAAGCCGGGACTGTTTCCCGCGGAGCCAGGCCATCGCCGGCAACTGCTGAGGCTCTGGCTTTCGCCTCGCCTGCGGTTGCCGCTAGCCCAGATGAGCGCCGCGCGTCGAAGCGCGAGCGGCGGCGGAGGCGCCTGCCGACTGCAGCAGAGTAGGCTAGGCAGTTAACGCACGCCCGCCAGTTTACTCGCCTCAATCAAGCCTCTAGTAATTCGGAAGAGCTAGGGGCCCGGGACCCAAATGTTCTCAAAGCTTCTCATCGCCAATCGTGGCGAGATTGCCTGCCGCATCATCAAGACCGCGCGTCGTCTCGGCATTAAGACGGTTGCGGTCTATTCAGAGGCAGATCGCGACGCACTGCATGTCGATATGGCCGACGAGGCCGTGCCGATCGGGCCAGCGCAGGCCACGCAGTCCTATCTCGATATCGCCAAGATCGTGAACGCGGCCAAGGCAACAGGAGCCGAGGCGATCCATCCGGGCTACGGTTTTCTCTCTGAGAACCCCGACTTCGCTCGCGCGCTGGACAAGGCCGGCGTCGTGTTTGCCGGGCCCAACGTCAAGGCCATCGAGGCGATGGGCGACAAGATCCAGTCTAAGAAGCTTGCCGCGAAGGCCAAAGTCTCGACCGTTCCGGGCCATCTCGGCGTGATCAAAGACGCCAAGGAAGCGGTGAAGATCGCCGAGGAGATCGGCTATCCCGTCATGATCAAGGCGTCGGCCGGCGGCGGCGGCAAAGGCATGCGCATCGCCTATAGCCGCAAGGAGGTGGAAGAGGGCTTTGGCTCGTCCAAGTCGGAGGCCAAGTCGAGCTTCGGCGACGACCGCGTGTTTATCGAGAAATATATAGAGGAGCCGCGCCATATCGAGATTCAGGTGCTCGGCGATAAGCACGGCAATGTCATCCATCTCGGCGAGCGCGAGTGCTCGATCCAGCGCCGCAACCAGAAGGTCGTCGAGGAGGCGCCGAGCCCGTTAATCGACGCCAAGACCCGCGAGGCGATGGGCGCTCAGGCCGTGTCGCTGGCTAGGGCCGTGGGCTACGACTCGGCCGGCACGGTCGAGTTCATCGTCGACAGGGACCGAAACTTCTATTTCCTCGAGATGAACACGCGGCTCCAGGTCGAGCATCCTGTGACGGAGCTCGTCACCGGGCTCGATCTTGTTGAGGAGATGCTCAAAGTTGCCGCTGGCGAGAAGCTTTCCATCAAGCAGAAGGACGTAAGGCTGGCGGGCTCTGCCATCGAAACGCGCATCTATGCCGAGGACCCGACGCGGAACTTTCTGCCTTCGACTGGAAGGCTGGTGCGCTACAAGCCCCCGCCGCTCGGCACCGAGGGGGGCATTACGACGCGGCTCGATTCAGGGGTCGAAGAGGGCGGCGAAATCTCGGTCTATTACGATCCGATGATCGCCAAGCTCATTACCCATGCGCCGAAACGACTCACCGCGATCGAGCATATGGGTAACGCGCTCGATGCCTTCGCCATCGACGGCTTCCGCCACAACATCCCCTTCCTCGCAGTGCTGATGCGGAACGAGCGGTGGAGGGAAGGGAGCCTCTCGACCAAGTTCATCGCCGAGGAATTTCCCGAAGGCTTCAAGCCGCCAAGGCCGAAAGGCGAGGTGCGCGATGTCCTGGTCGCGATCGCGGCCTCGATCGATCATCTCTCAAATCAGCGGCGCCGCGCCATTACCCAGCAGATGCACGGCGAGCCGGTGCGCTTCGCCGAGATTCGCGTCGTCGAGCTTGGCGAAGAGCGCGTGCGGGTCACCATGGAAGGCGGGCTGGACGGCCCGCTGAGTGTGGTCCTTGGCGGGGAGGGGACCGGCGGGAAGAAGCGGAAGATCAACCTCGCAACGGATTGGTGGTTCGGCGTTCCGGTGTTCGAGGGGATGATCAACTCGAAGCCGGTGGCCGTGCAGGTGCGCCCGATCCTCAACGGCTATCATCTCACCTACCAAGGGGTTGAGGTTGCGGCGCGGGTATTCACCGAGCGTGAGACCGAGCTCATGGCCAAGATGCCGGTCAAGGTGCGGCCAGACACCTCGAAGTACCTGCTCTGCCCGATGCCGGGGCTCGTGGTGTCGCTCAATGTGAGCGAAGGGCAGGAGGTGGTGGCAGGCGACGCGCTCTGCGTGGTCGAGGCGATGAAGATGGAGAACGTGCTCAAGGCCGAGCGGGACGCGAAGGTCGCCAAGGTGCTGGCAAAGCCTGGCGACAGTCTCAATGTCGATGCGGTAATCCTAGAGTTTGCGTAAAGGCGCGGTCCCGCCATGGCCAGCAAAGAGCCGCAAGCAAGGCGAACGATCACGGTGAAGATCGAAGGCCGAGTGCAGGGTGTCTACTACCGCGCCTGGACTTTTGAGACGGCGCAGAAGCTTGGTCTCGACGGCACCGTGCGCAACATGAGCGACGGGAGCGTTGAGGCCGTGTTCTCAGGCCCGGCGGTTGTTGTTGCCGACATGCTCAAGCGCTGCCAGAAGGGTCCTGCCGATGCTCGCGTCACAAGTGTGACGATCACTAAAGAAGGCGGCCCAGTCCCACCGGGATTCAACGTGCTCGCGACGGACCGTTGGCGCTGACCGTCTCTCCGCCGAAGTTCTCAGCAAAAGTTTCCCGTAGCACCCGATCGACCACAGCCATGTCGGTCTCGGCGCCGAGCGCTGCCAGACTCGTCACCGGGCTCGTAAGTCCGCACGGTATGATGCCGGAGAAATGCTCCAGGTCTGGCGCGACGTTGAGGCTTACCCCGTGCATCGTGACCCAATGCCGTACACGCACTCCGATACTCGCGATCTTCGCCCCGCCGGCGAATACGCCGATCTGATCGTCACGCCGCTCACCGTTGACGTCGAGCCTGCCGAGAGCCGCGATCATCCACGCCTCGAGCGTCCGCACGAAGGTCCTCACGTCGCGGCCGCGGCGCGACAGGTCGAGCATGACATAGGCGACCCTCTGGCCTGGACCATGATAGGTGAAGCGCCCGCCGCGTCCGGTCTTGAACACTGGGAAGCGGTCAGACGCGATCAGCTCGGCTGGATCTGCGCTCGTGCCGGCCGTGTAGAGGGCAGGGTGCTCCAACAGCCAGACGCATTCACGCGCTCCTCCGAAGGCGATTGCCGAGGCTCTCTGCTCCATGAAAGCGACGGCCTCGGGATAGGGGACCGGTGCATCGCTCGCGAGCCATTCGACTCTATTCGCGATTTCGAGGCAGGGCGGCGTTTGTCTTAAGGGGTCGTCCATAAGGAGATTTTTCAGCGCCGAACTCAGGCTTTGCAAGCGACTAGTGTCGCCTTAGGCGTCGCTTGCAGCACTGCTGATTTTACTCCACGGCCGCTCGCACCTAGCGCGTGCGCTTAAGTTGGCAACAACACGAAGCGCGCCGCGGCGATGCTCTTCGACTCCGAAGTAACTCCCCAACTGCAAGTCGACCTTTAGCGGCACCAATCCGGTGGTGGTGTTTTGATTGCCAAGTGCGGCTCGACGTTACCAAGAATACCTTTGCAGGCTTAACGCGCCGCCGGCAACTTAAATAATGTCAACGGCCAGGGCGCCGTGGATGGCGTCAGTCTAGCGTAAACGATTATTCGGAAAGGGTGGTCGGCGGCCGCGCCGGGGTTCAATTCGCTTGGTAATGGCGCCGTCCTAGGCGGCATGTTTTCGGTGCTCTAGCCCAACCTTGCACCCCCAAGTCAGGTTTGCTAATGCAGCCCGTCCTCGCTTGTGGCGAGGCTAGCCTATGGCCATATCCGGTAGGGCAAACCTCGGGAACTCCTTGCGGTCGTGGCGGAAATGGTAGACGCGCAGCGTTGAGGGCGCTGTGGGCTCAGCCCGTGGAGGTTCGATTCCTCTCGACCGCACCACTCCTTCCGAGTACTCGCGGAACTCACAAAGCCGCACCGCCATTTTTGGCTAGATATTCCAAGGCAACAAGCGTCTAGTGCGTCCCGAGCCGCGCCTGTTGTCGCAGGCCGGAAGCGGCAATCCGCGACTTTTCTTGGGCGTTGATTCCCGCTTCCGGATCGCGGCCCTTCCCGCTTGACGCTTTTAACCCGGCGATTGGGCAAGCCATGCAGGACGCCGCAGGCGAGGTCGAGCTGCGCGACGAAGAGGGCGGCATTCACGCCGATTTCCTGCGCTCCGTCGAGACAGC
>DATFVO010000036.1:0-5347 GCA_035260265.1 Methyloceanibacter sp. | reverse complement strand
ATTGTCCTCGCCCCAGAACAGGAGACCTGCGCCGAGGATCGGCTGATCGCCGGTCGGCCACACCGTCTCCGAGCAGATATCCGCGTCGCGAACGGTGTATGTCACGTTCAGATTTGACTGCATGTCGTCGGGCGGCAGCTTGAAGACGAAGGAGCCGTCCTTGACCTCGACCGAGTCCTTGATCGGCCAGCCACCGGCGTCGTCGACGAATTTGTCCTCGAAGATCACTTCCTGGCCTTGGCAAGCGTGAGCACGCCACGAAGTCGCGCCCATAAAAGCGAGCGCAGACCCAAGCAACAGAACCGATCTTCGCATCGAGGATCCCCGTTAGACTTTCCTCGCCGCCTTTCGCCGAAAACCTTTAACGCGTCGGCACGCCCTCGGCAACCGGCGCCCTTGTCGCTCCGCCAGATCGCAGGCTGTCGATGCTTGTTTGGCCGGAAACCCATCACCATGTAGGGCGCGAGAAATTGCCGCTTGGCCATGATTGGAGACGACATGTCCGACCAACGCACGCTTCCGCCGCACGGCCAAAGCTTCGTCGATCAGCCGCACGCTTTCGATCCGGTGACGCAGCCGCAGCTCTTCCACGGCGTGATCGGGAAGCGCACCGTCGCTTTCATCATCGACGCCATCATCATCCTCATGCTGACGGTCATTGCATATGTGGTCGTGGCCCTACTCGGCGTCATCACGCTCGGCCTTGCCTGGCTCCTGTTCGGTCTGGTCTTCCCTGCTGTGGGCCTCGGTTATAACGCGCTAACCGTCGGTGGCCCCAAGTCTTCGACGATCGGCCAGCGCATGATGGGGCTCGAGGTCCGCATGTGGTTCGGCGGCAAGGTGACGCCCTTGATTGCGGCCTTCCACGCGCTCCTGTTCTGGTTTTCGCTCGTGATCTTCTGCCCGATCCTCTTGTGGGCCTTTTTCGACCCGCGCAAGCGCTGTCTGCATGACATCCTGGCAGGCGTGGTGGTGCTGAACCGGCTCTAGTTCCGAGTCGTTCTAAAGTGACCGGGTGAGGAGCGGCTGGCGCTCCTGCCCGATTGCGCGCACGCCCTTCGATCAACTAAGCTTGGATCGGTTCGGATTCGTTTCCGGGCGGTTGGCAGTGACAGAGCACAAGAGCAACTTTCCAGAATTTTACATCACCGCGCCGCAGCCCTGTCCCTACCTCCCTGGCCGGCTCGAGCGGAAGCTGTTCACGCATCTCACCCGCGACAAGCCGCGCTTCCTCATCGACAATCTCTTGAAAGGCGGGTTCCGGCGCAGCCAGAACATCGCCTACATGCCCTATTGCGACTCCTGCTCGGCCTGCGTGCCGGTGCGCATCCTAGTCGAGGAATTTGAGCCGCGCCGCTCACTCAAGCGTATCGCCCGCATCAATCGCGATCTCGTCCCGACCCGCATGACGCCGGCGCCGAGCTCAGAGCAATATGCCTTGTTCCGCTCCTACATCGACGCGCGCCACGCCGATGGCGGCATGGCCGAGATGTCGGTGCTCGACTACTCGCTGATGGTCGAGGACAGCGTGGTCGAGACCTTCGTCACCGAGTACCGGCAGAAGCCGGACGCGAGCGGCGATGGAAGCTCTCCGCTTATCGCCGTGTCGCTATGCGATCGTCTGAGCGACGGCATCTCGATGGTGTACAGCTTCTACGACCCGAACCAGCCCCATCGCAGCCTCGGCACGTACATGATTCTCGATCATGTTGAGTTCGCCCGCAGCCAAGGTCATCCATTCGTCTATCTCGGCTACTGGATCGAGGGCTCGCGCAAGATGCGCTACAAGAACCGCTTCGAGCCGCAGGAGCGCCTCACTTCCAAAGGCTGGGTCCGCGCACCGCTCAGTGATCAGTGAAGCGGGATCCAAACTTCCCTGACTTGGGGAAGCCTTTAGGCGGCAGGCGTCCGGCCTGGGCGCGCTGACCCCACCAATCCCTAAGCTCGGTTGCCGACAGGGTGAAGCTTCGCTGTGCCGCGTCGAGATAGGTCAGGCCTTCCTTTTTGTCGAAGACCTTGGCATCGGAGAGAGCGCCGTCCTTGTAGCGCTGGAGCCTCACGCCCTTGCCGCGCGGCATCTCCGGTAGCTCGCTTAGCGGGAACAGCAATAGTTTCCGGTTCTCGCCGATCACGGCGACGCTGTCGCCGCTAACGGGCGCCACCACCACCGCGCCCTCGCCCTCGGGCACGTTCAGGACTTGCTTGCCCTTCCGCGTCATGGCGAGGACCTCGTCCTCGTTGACAATGAAGCCGTGACCGCCCGATCCGGCAACGAGGAGCTTGCGCCCGGGCTGATGCACGAACAGCTCGACCGCGTCTGCAGCCTCCTCGATATCGATCATGAGGCGGAACGGCTCGCCGTGGCCCCTGCCGCCCGGCAGCTTGTCCGCCCCAAGCGAATAGAACCGGCCGTTAGTAGCGAACAAAAGCAGGGTATCGGTGGTCTGTGCTTTGACGAAGCTCTTGAGCTTGTCGCCCTCTTTGAATGCCAGGCTCTCGGGTTCGGTCTGATGGCCGCGGATGGCGCGGATCCAACCTTTCTCAGACAGAACGACCGTGACGGACTCCTTCTCGATCATCGCCTCGGCGAGATCGACCTCAACGCCCTCTGGCGCCTCGGCGAAGCTCGTACGACGGCGGCCGATCTCGGTCTTCTGGCCGAACTGATCTTTGAGCGCCTTGATCTCGCCAGCGATCATCTTCCACTGCTTGTCCTTCGAGGCAAGCAGGGACTTCAGCTCCTTGCGCTCTGTGGTGAGGCTCTCATGCTCGCGCCTGATCTCCATCTCCTCGAGCTTGCGCAGAGCGCGCAGCCGCATGTTGAGGATCGCCTCGGCCTGCACGTCGGTGAGCTTGAACGCCTTAATTAGTGCAGGCTTGGGCTCGTCCTTCTCGCGGATGATTTTGATGACCTTGTCGATGTTGAGATAGACGATAAGGTAGCCGTCGAGCACCTCGAGCCGGTGGTCGATCTTGGCGAGGCGGAATTTCGAGCGGCGGACAAGTACCGCCTGGCGGTGGTCTAGCCACTCGCGCAACACTTGCCTGAGGCCGAGCACGTTCGGCACCTGGCCACGGCTCAACACGTTCATGTTGAGGGGTACGCGGGTCTCGAGCTCGGTGAGCTTGAACAACGACTCCATGAGAAGGACCGGGTCGATGCTGCGGCTCTTGGGCTCGAGTACGATCCGCACCTCTTCGGTCGACTCGTCGCGGATGTCGGCAAGCAGCGGCAGCTTTTTCTGGAGCATAAGCTCGGCAATGCGGGCAACAAGGCGCGCTTTCGGAATCTGATAAGGGATCTCGGTGACCACGATCTGATAGGTGCCGCGCCCGGTGTCCTCTTGCTCCCACTTCGCACGCAGCCGAAAGCTGCCGCGCCCGATCTTGTAGGCTTTGACGATCTCCTCGCGCGGCTCGACAATTACGCCTCCCGTCGGCAGGTCAGGCCCTGGCACGAAATCGACGAGCTTGTCGGCGGTGGCGTTGGGAAACTTGATGAGATGTAGCGCCGCGTCGCACAGCTCGCCGACATTGTGCGGCGGGATACTAGTGGCCATGCCGACCGCGATGCCAGAGGAGCCGTTGGCAAGAAGGTTGGGGAAATTGGCAGGGAGCACTGATGGCTCCTGCTCGCGCCCGTCGTAGTTGGCCCGGAAGTCGACGGTGTCCTCATCGATGCCATCGAGCAGCCGCGCCGCAACCTCGGTCATGCGCGCTTCGGTGTAGCGCTCGGCCGCTGGGTTATCGCCGTCGATATTGCCGAAATTGCCCTGGCCATCTACCAGCGGGTAGCGGACCGAGAAATCCTGCGCGAGACGCGCGAGCGCGTCGTAGATCGCCTGATTGCCATGCGGATGGAAGTTGCCCATGGTGTCGCCGACGATTTTCGCGCATTTGCGGAACTCGCCTTGTGGGCTGAGCCTCAGCTGCTGCATGGCGTAAAGCAGCCGGCGGTGCACCGGCTTGAGCCCATCGCGCACGTCGGGCAGCGCGCGGTGCATGATGGTGGAGAGCGCGTAAGCGAGGTAGCGCTCCTCAAGCGCCTCGCGCAGATTCACCAGCTCGATCGGGCCTTGCGAATCAGGCGGCGGAATTCGTTTTCCCATGGGCCGCGCTTAGCGCATCGCGCCGCAGGGCTCAAGGGCTCGGCACGCGCAAGGGATTTCGCTCGGGCAGAGATGGTGCGAGTTTCGGCTCAGGGAGAGGTGGCGTCTGGTCTTGCGCCTCGGCGGCTGACGCTGTCTTCGTGCCCTTCAGGCAGGAGGTGTCGATAAATACCTGGATCTCCTGGTAGTACCATTGACTGCCGTGCCTCCAGCCGGCGAGCCAATCTCATTCGAGCGCGACCTCAGAGCACGCTCATGTCCCGGCGATTTCTTCCAGAAGCGCATGGCTGCATCCATCGCAGCGTCGGGATAGGCGCGCGCAGGCCTCGTCCACGACTCGCGCAAGTTGTCCCCGCGGAACTTGCAGAACTTTCACGCCGCCGGCGCGAAGACGCTGGACCGGATCGCGGCCACCGGCGCTGTGGCCGCCCTTGGTCTTCTCGGCAAGGTAGTTCGCATAGGCCTGCCCCTCGCGGCTCGCGTCTTCACTCTCGCTCAGAGTGGCAAGTCCCTTGCTCTGCCGATAGGTGTTGGTCGCATCGATGATCGCAGCCTTGGCGCTTGCAGGAATCTCGAATTGCTGCGCGTGCGCCACTGGGGGTCCGAGCATAGCGGCTGCGATCGACCCGAGCGCACACAATGCGGCTCTGTCCCCACGGACAACATCGGTCGACAACAACGCAACGGCGCTAGGTGGAGCGAGCCGCCTTGGAGGGCCGAGTGAGGAGTCCGATGAGGCGCTCGCGCGCTTGCGGCATGACGAGCCCGTGCGGCTGAAGCACGTCACGCTCCAGGAAATGCCCAGTGAGGACAAAGCCGGCGGCGATGTCGCCTTCGGCGACAGGCGCGGCGTCATCGATCAGGAAGGCAGGCAGCTTGAGCAGCTTGTCGCAATAAGGCTTGGCGGCATCGCGCGACACGGCGCGGCCAGAGCGCGGCGACACATAGACGAGGTTTGCGTCGATGCCAGTCGCGGCGCATTCGGACAGGTCGAGCCCGAAGCCGAGCTCGCCCAGGAGCTGAAGCTCCCATTGGACGAGAAGGGCGGGCCACGCCGCGGCATCGTCGAAAGAGCGCAGCACGTACAGCGCCGCGCCATAGAGCTCGGGATGCGGGTCTCGCTCCGGCAAGAGCCGCGCCAGCCCGGCAAGCGAGGAGATCGCGGCAAGCGCCGCGGCGTCGTCGAGCACGAGCGCGGCATGAGCCTCCAGGAGCTCGACATTGAACCCGCCGAGATG
>DATFVO010000035.1:0-19988 GCA_035260265.1 Methyloceanibacter sp. | reverse complement strand
GATTTCCGTGATTATCCCCACCCTCAACGCCGAGCGCGCTTTAGGGCCCACACTTGCCGCCCTTGTGCCGGCGGTGGTGAAGGGCGTCGTTCAGGAGGCGATCCTGGTCGACGGCGGCTCGACCGACGAGACCTGCCTCGTGGCCGATGCTGCCGGTACGCACCTGATCGAGGCGCCGCGCGGGCGCGGCATGCAGCTCGATGCCGGCGCAGTGCAAGCTAGGGGCGATTGGCTGCTGTTCCTTCACGCCGACACGGTGCTCGATCCTGGCTGGGTGGAGGAGGCCGAGAGCTTCGTCGAACGGGTCGAGAGCGGGCGGCGCAAGCAGGCTGCGGCCTTCTTCCGCTTCGCGCTCGACGATGAAGGCCTGATGCCACGGTTCCTCGAGACGCTGGTGGCGCTGCGCTGCTTCGTACTTGCGCTTCCCTATGGCGATCAGGGCCTGCTGATCTCGCGCAACCTCTACAATCGGCTCGGCGGCTTCCGGCCGCTGCCGCTGATGGAGGACGTCGATCTCGTGCGTCGGCTCAAGCGGCGCGAGCTTGTGATGCTGAATTCGCGTGCCGTGACGAGCGGCGAGCGCTACCGCCGCGAAGGCTATATTGCCCGCGCCATGCGCAATCTCGGCTGCATGCTGCTCTATTACCTCCACGTGCCGCCCAGGGTGCTCGCGCGCCTCTATGGCTAGGCGGCAAGCGCTGAAGCGCGGCGCCTATGCCCCACGTCTTGTCATCATGGCCAAGAGCCCGCTTCTGGGTCTCGCCAAGCGCAGGCTTGGACGCGAGATCGGCGCTACGAGAGCGATCCGCTTCTATCGCACTTGCATGGCCCACACCGTCTTGCGGCTAGCCTCAGACCCGCGTTGGCGAACCTTGCTTACCGTCACGCCTGACAAAGACGTCGCTCAGCACTTCTGGCGTTCGCCGAGAACGTCGCGCGTTCCGCAAGGCGATGGCGACTTGGGCAAACGCATGCAGCGCCTGTTCAATCGGCTCCCGCCTGGTCCAACTATCATCGTCGGCAGCGACATCCCTTCGCTTACCTCCTCACGTATCGCCGAGGCCTTCGGACTGCTTGGAAGAGCAGACGCCGTGCTCGGGCCCGCGCCAGATGGCGGATATTGGCTGATCGGATTGCGGAGAACGCCGAAAATTCTCTCACCGTTTGCCGGTGTGCGCTGGTCTGGCCCGCACGCCCTCGCCGACACTGTCGCAAATCTGAAGGGCAAGCGGGTCGTCTACGCAGCAAAGCGCGACGATGTTGACGACGGGGAATCCTACCGGAGTGAGATTGCTCGTGCTGAGCGACTCATCCCGCCGCGCGCATGAGCAGGAGCGGTGACATCACTTCGCTTTGGCTTTCTTCTTCTCTTGCAGCCGCGGCATGATCTCGATGAAGGAGCAAGGGCGGTGGCGATTGTCCAATTGATCCTTAAGGATGCCATACCAGGCATCCTTGCAGGCGCCGGGCGATCCCGGCACGCAGAAAATGTAAGTGCCTTCGGCTACCCCGCCGCAGGCTCGGCTCTGCACCGTCGAGGTGCCGACCTTCTGATAGCTAAGCATATGGAACAGCGCCGAGAAGCCGTCGATCTCCTTCTCGAAGAGTGGCTTCACGGCGTCAGGCGTCACATCGCGCCCGGTGAAGCCTGTGCCGCCTGTGGTGATCACCACGTCGACCTCAGGATCCTTCATCCAGCGCTTCACCTGCTTCCTGATCGCCTTGGCGTCATCCTCGACGATGGCATGCTCGACCACTTCGTGACCGGCCTCCTTGATCATGTTGGCAAGCAGTACGCCCGACGTGTCGGTCTTCTTGGTGCGCGTGTCTGACACCGTGAGCACGGCGACGCGCACGGGAATGAAGGGGCGTGTCTCGTCGATGCGGCTCATGCTTGCAGCGCTTCCTTCACCATCAACAAATCCCGCCACGCATAGCGTTTTGCTTCGGGGTTGCGCAAAAGATAAGCGGGGTGGAGCGTGGCGAGCGTGGTGATCGCTCCGGCTGCGCAGGGATAACTCAGCCACTTACCCCTAAGCCGCATAATGCCCTCGGTGACGCCGAGAATGTTCTTGGCCGCAGCTCCACCGAGCAGCACGAGGATCTTGGGAGCAAGCAGCTCGATCTGCCGGGCGAGGAACGGCGCACAGGCCTCGACCTCCTCTGGCGTCGGCGTGCGATTGCCTGGAGGCCGCCAATAGACTGTGTTGGTGATGTAAACGTGGTCCTCCGAGAGCCCGATCGCCGCCAGCATCAGATCGAGCAGTTGGCCGGCGCGGCCGACGAAGGGCTTGCCGTGCAAGTCCTCGTCCCGGCCGGGGGCCTCTCCGATCAGCATGAGTTTCGCGCCATTGCTTCCACGTGCAAAGCACAGGCTTTTCGCCGTGCGCTTCAAGGCGCAACCCTCGAACGCTGCGACCAGAGTTTCGAGCTCGGCAAGGGAGGGGGTCTCGGCCGGCCTCGCCGAGGAGGGCCTCACCTGTAGCGGGCGAGCCTGGGTCACAGGCCGCACTAGCGGAAGCTCGGGCGTAGGGACGGCAAAGCAGTCGAGCGGCATCTCGCCGATGGCCTCGTCGACGCCCATGGCCTCGTACCAGGCGAGTAGCGCCGCTTCTGCCGTTTGCGATCCGCTCATTTGCGATGCCTCTGCCAATCCCCTATGTGTGTCTTTGCCCGCCAAGCTCGGGCAATTCAAGGTCGCCCTGCGACTCTCAATCTTACACCGAACGGAGCCTGAAGCTTGAACGACCAGACTGAGCGCGAGACCATGGAGTTCGACGTCGTCATCGTCGGCGCCGGACCGGCAGGCCTTGCCGCAGCGATCAGGCTCAAGCAGCTCGCCGTCGAGAAGGACAAGGAGCTGTCGGTCGTGGTCCTGGAGAAGGGCTCTGAGGTCGGCGCGCATATCCTGTCTGGCGCGGTGATCGACCCGGTCGGGCTTGACCGCCTCATCCCAGATTGGCGGGAGAAGGGCGCGCCGCTCACCACGAAGGTCTCCGAGGACCGCTTCTACTATCTCTGGAAAACTGGCGGCTTCCGCGTGCCGAATATCTTCATGCCGCCGCTCATGAGCAATCACGGCTGCTATACTGGGAGCCTCGGCAGCCTTTGCCGCTGGCTCGCCGAGCAGGCGGAAGCGCTCGGCGTCGAGGTCTATCCGGGCTTCTCCGTCGTCCATGTAATCTTCGGCCCTGACGGCGCGATCGATGGCGTCATCACCGGCGACATGGGCGTCGCCCGCGACGGCAGCCACAAGGACAACTACACGCCGGGCATTGCCATCACCGGAAAATACACGCTGTTCGCCGAAGGCGCCCGCGGCTCTCTCTCTAAGATGCTGATCGGGAAGCTTAGGCTCGACGCAGAGTCGGGCCCGCAGAAATTCGGCATCGGGCTGAAGGAGCTGTGGGAAGTGCCGGCCGGGGAACACAAGCCTGGCCTCGTGCAGCACACTATGGGCTGGCCGCTTGAGGACAAGACCGGGGGCGGCTCGTTCCTCTACCATTTTGGCGAGCGGCTGGTGTCGGTCGGCTTCGTCGTCCATCTCGACTACGCCAACCCCTATCTCAACCCGTTCAAGGAGTTTCAACGCGCCAAGACGCATCAGCTGATCCGCCAGCATCTCGAAGGCGGTAAGCGCATCGCCTATGGCGCCCGGGCGCTCACCGGAGGTGGCCTTCAGGCGATCCCGCGACTGGCTTTCCCGGGCGGCGCGCTGATCGGATGCGCTGCGGGCTTCATGAACGTGCCGCGCATCAAGGGCTCGCACAACGCCATGCTCTCAGGGATTATGGCGGCTGAGGCTGCGTTCGCCGCTATCAAGGGGGGGCGCTCGCGCGACGTGCTCGAAGCCTACCCTGAGGCCGTTCGAGCAAGCGCCATGGCCAAGGAGCTCAAGAAAGTGCGCAACGTGAAGCCGCTATGGTCGCGGCTGGGCACGCGGCTTGGCGTGATGCTTGGCGGCATCGACATGTGGCTCAACACCATCTTCCCGTTCCTCAGCCACACTCTGAAACACTTGAGGCCGGACTACGCAACCTTGCACAAGGCCGCGACGGAGAAGCCGATCGAATACGAGACGCCGGACGGCGTGCTGACGTTCGACATTCTCTCTTCGGTGTTCCTGTCTGGCACCAATCACGCCGAAAACCAGCCGGTGCATCTCAAGCTTGCCGATCCGTCGATCCCGATCGAGCGCAATCTTCCGGAATACACCGAGCCCGCCCAGCGCTATTGCCCGGCCCTGGTCTATGAGGTGGTGGAGGAGAGCGATCGGAAACGCTTCCAGATCAACGCGCAGAATTGCGTCCACTGCAAAACTTGCGACGTGAAGGACCCGGCGCAGAACATCACGTGGGTGCCGCCGGAGGGCGGCGACGGGCCGAATTACGTCAATATGTGAAGCGGCGGCCTCTATGTCGCGGCGATGGCCACAAACGTGCCGCGATTGGGCGTCAGTAAGCTTTTGGTTTGCATGGGGATAAAAAGCGCCTAACCTTTGGCTGGGGTTCATACCAACCGTTGCGGACGGGGAATTAATCCAACCGTGTCTTTTTGGGGCGGCGTGATCGCCGGAGCTATATGACGACTGTCAAAAGCGCAACTCTGCGCCGTTGGGCGTGGAGAACTCTTCTCGTTGCCTCGATCTTTGCGGCTCCTGCCGCCTATTCGGAGGTGGTCTCCGATAATCCGCCCGAGGACGAGGGCACGCTGCTTGGCAACTATCTGTCGGGGCGCCTTGCCCGCGGCGACCACGACACGGTTGCGGCAGCCGACTTCTATTCCAAGGCCCTTGCTGGCGATCCGGGTAACGAGATCATTCTCGAGCAAGCCTTCCTGCTCGAAGCGGCCTCTGCCCATTGGGATCGCGCCATCGAGCTCGCGAACCAACTCGTTAGGATCGAGCCCTCGCACCGGATCGGGCAGTTCCTACTCGGCTGCGAATCGTTCAAGAGGGGCGACTACAAGAAAGCGGACGAGCATTTCGCCGCGGCGCGCCAAGGCCCCATCGCCGATCTTACCTCGACGCTCGCCCGTGCTTGGGTTGAGGAGGCCGACGGCAAGACGGATGACGCGCTCGCCACGCTCGACAGCCTAAGCGACGCGGATTGGGCCCAGTTCTATCAGCGCTATCATCGCGCCCTGATCGCCGACGTCGCCGGCAGGCCCGATGTCGCGCGCCAGGCCTTCGCCCAGGCCTTCAAGAAGAATCCCTCGACGCTCAGGGTCGCCGACGCCTACGCCCGGCACGCGGTCAACGAGAACAACCGCAAGCTCGCCCGCCAGACGCTGAAGACCCATATCGCCAAGTCTGCGCCCCATCCGCTCTCCGAGGCGCTGCTCATCGATATCGAAAGCGGCAAGACGCCGCCACTTCTCGTCGAGACTCCCACTGACGGCCTCGCCGAGGCGTTTTACGGCATCGGCGACGCGCTCGCCGGTGAGGGCGGCCTCGACATGGGCATCATCTTCCTGCAGTTCGCCCTCTACGTTAAACCTGACTTCCCGCTCGCTTACGCGGCGCTCGCCGAGGCTTATGAAGGCGCCAAGAAATACGACCTTGAGATGCAGGCCTTCGACGAGATCAAGCAGGACTCGCCGCTTTGGCTTAACGTGCAGATCCAGAAGGCGTTTGCGCTGAACTCGCTCGACCGGGTCGATGACGCCAAGGCTCTGCTCGAAGATCTGATCGCCAAGACGCCCAAGGACGTTCGTCCCTACGACGCACTCGGAAACATTCTGCGCTCGCACGAGCGCTACGGCGAGGCCAAGGACTACTATTCCCGCGCCATCGACCTGATCGGCAAGCCTACCAAGGACAATTGGGCCCTGTTCTATTCGCGCGGCGTATCGAACGAGCGGCTCAAGGACTGGCCTGCCGCGGAATCGGATTTCAAGGAGGCGCTCTCGCTTTCTCCCGACGAGACGCTTGTGCTGAATTACCTCGGCTATTCCTGGATCGATCAGGGCCGCAATTTGAAACAGGCCATGGACTACATCCGCAAGGCGGTGAAGCTAAAGCCTGACGACGGCTATTATGTCGACAGCCTCGGCTGGGCTTATTTCAGGCTCGGCAATCTTCAGGCGGCGGTCGAGACGCTCGAGCGTGCGGTCGAGCTCAAGCCAGACGACCCCATCATCAACGATCACCTTGGCGACGCCTATTGGCGCGTCGGGCGTAAGCTTGAGGCGAAATATCAGTGGCAGCAGGCGCTGACGCTGAAGCCCGAGGAGGACCAGATCGTCTCGCTCAAGCAGAAGATCGCATCCGGCCTGTCCGACACCGGCGAAACTAAATCCGCCCAGGACCGTACGACCCAAGCCGGCCAGAAGACCCAGTAACAAGCTGCGGCTTTGGACAAGCGCGAAGGAGCGGAGCATGACGGCGCTCCGTGAAGTGGCGCGGGCCAAGCTCAACCTGACACTCGAAGTGCTTGGGCGCCGCCCGGACGGGTTCCACGAGATTCAAAGCCTGGTCGCGTTCGCGGGGGTCAGCGACAACGTCGAGCTTACGTCTGGGAATAGGCTTGAGCTTGCGGTCGATGGTCCTTTCGCCGTGGCACTCGGCGGCGACAACCTCATCACCAGGGCGGCGGAGGCCGCGAAAGCAGCCAATCCGGAACTGCGACTCGGTCGCTTTCGCCTGGACAAAGTTCTTCCCGTCGCGGCTGGGCTTGGCGGAGGGTCAGCAGATGCGGCAGCGGCCTTGCGGCTGATCGCGCGTGCCAATGGCGGGATTCCGAGCGAGGCGGAATTGACCGAGTTTGCGACGAAGCTCGGTTCTGACGTCAGCGTCTGCCTTAAAAGCAAACCTGCGATGATCACTGGCAGGGGCGAGAATGTCGAGCTTGTGCGGGGTTTCCCATCTTGTGGCGTGCTGTTCGCCAACCCGCGAGTTCCGCTCGCAACCGCCGCGGTCTACGGCTCGCTCAACGCAAAGCCTTTGGCATCACTGCCCGCACAAAAACCGCAACTGCTCCAATTCGATGAAAGCTTCGAGAAACTCATCGCCTACATTCTGCCGCGTGGAAATCACCTCGAGCCGCCGGCGGCGCATCTCGTGCCGGAAGTCAGGGAAGTGCTTGCCGCGTTATCGGCGCTTCCCGGCGCACGCGTTCCTAGGCTCTCTGGCAGCGGACCGACCTGCTTCGCTCTGTTTGCGACCGAGGACGAAGCTATCCAAGCCGCTGCAATCCTTAGCGCACAATGTCCTGCCTGGTGGGTTGCTGCCTCTTCGCTCGGCTGACTACACACACACTTGTCATGCTCGCGAAAGCGGGTATCGAGTAACCACTGGCGGTCGTTGTCTTTGAAGGCCGGGATTACCGGATGCCCGGTCAAGCCGAGCAATGACAATGAGAGTCAGAACGGGCGTTCGACGCAGAACTCGATGGCCTCGAGCAGCGCGGCCTTTGCATCGGAGTCGGGAAAGATGGCGAGCGCGTCGCGGGCGATCGCGCCGTAGTGACGCGCCCGCTCCATAGTGTCTGCCAGCGCGTTGTGCTGCTTCATGAGCGAGAATGCCTCGGCAAGATCGTCCTCGCCGATCTCGCCTTGCTGCAGCGTGCGTTGCCAAAACGCCCGCTCGGCCGCATTGCCGCGCCGGTAGCACAGCACGACAGGCAGCGTGATCTTGCCCTCGCGGAAATCGTCGCCGACGCTCTTGCCAAGCGTCGAGGGCTCTCCCGAATAGTCGAGCGCATCATCCACGAGCTGGAAGGCAAGGCCGAGATTGCGGCCGTACGAGCGCAAGGCTGAGGCTTCCGACTTCGGCCTCCCGGCGATGACGGCGCCGACTTCGGCTGCCGCCGCGAACAGGGCCGCGGTCTTGGCGTCGATCACCGCAAGATAGTCGTCCTCGGTGGTCTCGGTGTTTTTGGCGGTGATGAGCTGCATCACCTCGCCCTCGGCGATCACTGCAGCGGCGTCGGACAGGATGCGCAGCGCGCCGAGCGAGCCGACGTCGACCATCATCTTGAAGGCCTGGCCGAGCAGGAAGTCGCCAACCAGCACGCTCGCCTCGTTGCCCCAGAGGAGCCGCGCCGTGGTCTTGCCCCGGCGCAAGTTGCTCTCATCGACCACGTCGTCATGCAGCAGCGTCGCCGTATGCATGAACTCGACACTTGCCGCGAGCCGCACATGTCCGTCGCCTTCATAGCCGCACAGGCGCGCGGCGGCGAGGGTGAGCATGGGGCGCAGGCGCTTGCCGCCAGAGTCGATCAGATGGCGGGCAAGCTCAGGGATAAGCTCGACATTGGACCTCGCGCGGTCGATGATGATGTGGTTGACATGAGCCATGTCCTCCTCGACAAGCGCGGCGAGCGGTTGAAGACTCGCCTTCGCATCGTGAGCCCCAGCAAGCTTGACGACAACTCCCACGGGATTTCTCCTGAAAATCGGCCAAAGTTTCGATGAAATTGGCCGAAAAAGCACCTTATTTCCTATTTCTCGAATATTGTCGGGGCTCGCAGGCCGAGGTCAAGGCGCTAGGCCTTGAGGCTAAAGGACACGGGATCAGGTGATGAAAGAATTGCTGCGCTCCAACGATCCAGTGCTTCTGTCCTATGTTAGCGCCTTGATGGACGAGGCCGATATCGGCTTCGTTGTTGCCGACACCAATATGAGCGTACTGGAAGGCTCGATCGGTGCGCTGCCCCGGCGCGTTTTGGTAGAGGCCGCAAAGATTGCGCGGGCGCGCGGCATTCTCACCGAGGCTGGCATCGGCCATGCCATCTCCGAAGAAGAGCAAGGTTAGCAGCAGAAGCACCGCCGCCAGCGCCGACGGCTTTCTCGGCGGTCGGCTCACCATCGTCCAGCCGCGCGGCGGACACAGGGCAGGAAGCGATGCGGTGTTCCTCGCCGCCGCGGTTCCTGCACAAAGCGGAGCACGCGTGCTCGATGCAGGCGCCGGTGTCGCCGTAGCAGGCCAGTGCCTCGCCGCACGCGTTCCCGATGTTGAGGTAACGGCAGTCGAGATCGACGCCGAGCTTTGCGCCCTTGCCGAGCAGAACGCAGCTCGAAATGGCTTCGGCGACAGAGTGAGGGTGATCAATGCCGATGTGACCGCGCCGGCCAAGGCGCTCGGCGTGGCGGGCCTTGAGCGCGAAGCCTACGACGAGGTGATCTCCAACCCGCCGTTCCATAGCGAAGGTGCCGTGCGGGCTGCTTCTGATCGGGCGCGTGCCACAGCGCATGTCATGGCTGCCCAAGGTCTGACTGCCTGGGTGCGCTTCTTTGTGACTTTCGCCGCATCTAAGGGGCGGCTCACGCTAATTCATCGCGCCGAATGCTTGGGCGAACTTCTCGGTCTGCTCGACGGCAGGTTCGGCTGCATCGCGGTTTTCCCCCTCTTCCCAAAGGAGGGCGAGCCGGCGACCCGCATCATTGTGCAAGGCCGGAAGGGAAGCAGGGCAGCGCCGCGCCTGCTGCCCGGCCTCGTGCTCCATGAGCATGACGGACGTTACACAGCAAAGGCTGAAGCCGTGTTACGTGGCGGTGAGGCGCTCGATCTCGGCGAGTAAAAAGGAAGGGCCGCCGCTTTGGGGGGAAAGACGGCAGCCCTCATTAGCCCGAGCGTGAGGAGCGACCCTCGGGCTCGCAAGATCCGCTAGTAGCAGATCCTGACGTCACGATAGACGGTCTTGAAGTAGTAGCTGTAGCTGTACGGGGTCCCAGATCCTCAGCGTGACTGGAGTGGCAGCTCGAAGCCGGCGTATAACGAGAAATTGTAATAGCCCTTGTAGTGGGCGGAGGCAGGTGAGGCAGCGCCAAGCGCGACAGCGGTGAGGGCGGCTGCGTTCTTCAGCATCGGGGTCACTCCTGTATGGCGCTATCAGCGCCGGTTTGGGAACCTCCCTCGCTCATGATGCCGTTCTAGCTGGAGCGCTCTGAACTGAAGCTGAGCCCATTATTCATCTGCCATTCAGCGGAAAAGCGCGGAGCCAAAAAAGCCGAAGGGCCACTCCCGAGCTCGGGAATGGCCCTTTGCAATTGTTGAGGCGCCTTGGAGGCGCGCGTGCCTAATACCAGCCGCGCCAGTAGCGTCCGCGCCAATAGGGGTAATAGCCGTAGGGATAGCCGTAGTAATAGGCATAGGGACGGTAGTAGGGCCGATAGCCGTACCAGCCGTAACGGGGCCCGACATGGACGTTCACACCGGGACCCCATCCCCAGCCCCAACGGCGCCAGCCGGCTTTTGCCGAGTTAGGGGAAAGTGTGACAAAGGCGAGCGCAAGCGCTCCCACCGCTACGACCAAAGTCGCAAGCTTGCTCATTTAAGTCCTCCTGAGAGAAACTGGCGGCGTTCTTGGTCAAAAAAAGCGCCGCCAAGGTGGGCCGTTCCCCACCGTCAAAGCTAACTATAGCAAGGAATTAACACTGCCAGATGTGGGTCAAAGCGTTGCATTTACCAAGCGCTTAAGAGGCTCCTTGATCTGGCCTTTATTGCCACAGAGCCAGTTGGCGCCTTGATTTGACCCGCTACGGCTGTACGGTGCTTCCATGACCGATTTGTTAGACGACCCGGCCACCTCCGACCGTCTAGGCTGGTCGAGCTATCTCCCAACCTCGTGGACGAAGCGCGGGCCTCTGATCCCCGTGCTCAGGTTTAGCGGGGCGATCGGGGTAATCACGCCGCTCCGCCCTGGGCTTTCGCTGTCGACCAGCGCATCGGCGATCGAGAAGGCCTTCTCGATGCACGGCGCCAAGGCCGTTGCCATCCAGATCAACTCGCCTGGCGGCTCGGCCGTGCAGTCGATGCTGATCTATAAGCGCGTCAGAGCGCTTGCTGCCGAGAAGAACCTCAAGGTCTATGTCTTTGCCGAGGATGTCGCGGCCTCCGGCGGCTATCTACTCGCACTTGCCGGCGATGAGATCTATGCCGATCCGAGTTCGATTATCGGCTCGATCGGCGTGATCACCGCGACCTTCGGTTTGAACAAGTTGATCGACAGGATCGGCGTCGACCGCCGGGTCTATACCGCAGGGGCCAGCAAGGACACCCTCGATATCTTCTTGCCCGAGAAGCCCGACGACGTCGCGCGCATAAAAGCGATCCAGAGTGACGTGCATCGCGCTTTCATCGATCTCGTCAAGGCGCGGCGCGGCGCAAAGATCGAGAAGGCCGGCGACACACTGTTCAACGGCGAGTTCTGGAGCGGGCAGAAAGCAGCCGAGCTGGGCCTGATCGACGGGCTCTCGGACCTGCGCACCAAGATGCGCGAGATTTACGGCGACGAGGTTCGTCTCAAGCTTGTCATGCCGTCCACCTCTTGGCTCCGCCGCAGGCGCGGCGTCTTTGCCGAAGGCGGCGCCTTCGACTTCAGCTTCTCACCTGGCGGGTTTGCCGCCGACCTCATCTCAGCGATCGAAGCGCGCACGCTCTGGTCGCGTTTCGGGCTCTAAGCGATGCCGCAAGTGCTCCTTCTGTTCGCCGCAGGCGCAGGCCTGCTTCTCGCCGGGCGGCGCTGGTACTTGGCTGAGCAGCGGCGCATCGCCGCTGAGCTTCGCGCCGCAGAGGAGGCCATTGCCGAGCGCGATGCCAAGCCGATCGAGCGGCTGGAACGCGACCCTGCGACTGGCATCTACCGGCCGAGGTCGATGTCGCGAGGCGCCGAGAACCCGCGCCATTAACGCGGCGCCCATTGTTATCTCCCATAGACTGTGGCTTACCTTGCATCGCAAGCGCCGCGCTTAAGACTGAACATGAGCAAAATTGCAAAATCTGCTCACTCCAACGAGCCGCTGTCGTTTCAGGACCTGATCCTGAGGCTCGAGCGGTTTTGGGCTGACCAGGGCTGCGTCATCCTTCAGCCTTACGACGTGGAGATGGGGGCAGGGACCTTTCATCCCGCGACCGCCTTGCGCTCGCTTGGGCCCAGGCCCTGGCGCGCGGCCTATGTGCAGCCGTCGCGGAGGCCCAAGGATGGTCGCTATGGCGAAAATCCCAACCGCCTCCAGCACTATTACCAATTCCAGGTGATCCTCAAGCCGTCGCCATCAGACATTCAGGACCTCTACCTCGAGAGCCTCTACGCCATCGGCATCGATCCTTCGAACCACGACATTCGTTTCGTCGAGGACGACTGGGAGAGCCCGACGCTCGGCGCCTGGGGTCTCGGCTGGGAGGTGTGGCTCGACGGCATGGAAGTGTCGCAGTTCACCTACTTCCAGCAGGTCGGCGGCTTCGACTGCGATCCCGTCTCGGGCGAACTGACCTACGGACTCGAACGTCTCGCAATGTACGTTCAGGGAGTCGACAATGTGTTCGACCTCAACTTCAACGGCGGGGTGGGCAAGGACAAGGTCACTTATGGAGACGTGTTCCTTCAGGCCGAGCAGGAATATTCGCGCTACAATTTCGAGGCAGCCGACACCGCGAAACTGCTCAACCACTTCCGCGACGCCGAAGCCGAGTGCAAGGCGCTGCTCGCCAAGGGCGAAGGCCGCGACCGCCACCTGATGATGCTGCCCGCTTACGACCAGGCGATCAAGGCCTCCCACATCTTCAATCTGCTTGACGCCCGCGGCGTGATCTCGGTCACCGAGAGGCAGGCTTATATCTTGCGTGTGCGCGATCTTGCCAAGGCATGCTGCGCTGCGTGGCTCAAGACTGAGGCCGGCGGCAACGCGTATGGCTGAGCTTCTGCTTGAGCTGTTCTCCGAAGAGATCCCAGCGCGGATGCAAGCGCGTGCGCGAGAAGACCTCGCGCGGCTGCTCGGCAACGCACTTGGCGAAGCTGGCCTCGAGTTCAACGAGATAAAGACCTTCGCTACGCCGCGGCGCTTGACCACGGTGGTCGAAGGTCTGCCGGCACGATCGCCGGACATGAGGGAAGAGAGGAAGGGCCCACGCGTCGATGCGCCAGATGCGGCGATCAAGGGCTTCCTCAAATCGACGGGGCTTGCGTCGGCAGACCAGGCTGAGAGGCGCGACGACAAGAAGGGTGCCTATTACGTCGCGCTTCTGGAACGACCGGGCCGCGCCACCGCAGAGGTCATTGCCGAGATCATTCCGGAGCTGGTGGAGAGCTTCCCGTGGCCAAAATCGATGCGCTGGGGCTGTGGCCGGTTGCGCTGGGTTCGGCCGCTCCAGTCCATCATCTGCCTGCTCGACGGCAAGGTCGTTCCCTTCGAGGTCCACGGCATCAGGAGCGGCAAAGAGACGCGGGGCCACCGCTTCATGGCGCATGAGCCTTTCAAGGTGAGGCGCTTCAAGGATTACGACGAGAAGCTACGCGACGCCAAAGTCATCCTCGATGGCGATGAGCGCGCGCGCATCATTCTGGAAGGCGCCCGTAAAGCGGCAGCAAAGGAGGGACTGACGCTTCTCGAGGACGAGGCGCTACTCGCAGAGAACGCAGGACTTACCGAATGGCCAGTGGTGCTGTTGGGCTCGTTCGACGAGGAGTTCTTGTCAGTGCCGCCGGAAGTGCTAGCCACTTCGATGAAGGCGCATCAGAAATGCTTCTCGCTGCGCAAGAAGGACGGTGCGCTCGCGAACCGCTTCATTGTCGTTGCCAATCTCGAGGCGCGCGACAAAGGCAACGCGATCGTCGCTGGAAACGAGCGCGTCATTCGCGCGCGGCTCGCCGACGCCAAATTCTTCTTCGAGCAGGACCGCAAGGTCATGCTGCCCGACCGCGTGCCAAAGCTCAAAGAGATCGTGTTCCACGAGAAGCTCGGCTCGCAATATGAGCGCGTACAGCGCGTGTGGCGGCTCGCCCGCGAACTTGCGCCGCTGGTCGATGCAGACCCCGATCTTGCCGAGCGCGCGGCGATCCTCGCCAAGGCCGACCTGGTAAGCCTGATGGTGGGTGAGTTCCCAGAGCTGCAAGGCGTGATGGGCCGCTATTACGCGCTCGACCAGGAGGAGATTGAAGCGGTCGCTGACGCCATCGCTGCACATTATAGGCCGCTCGGCCCTTCGGATGATGTGCCGCGCGACCCTGTCGCAATCGCAGTCGCGCTTGCCGACAAGCTCGACATGCTGGTGGGCTTCTGGGCGATCGACGAGAAACCGACCGGGTCGAAGGACCCTTACGCGCTCCGCCGCGCTGCGCTCGGCGTGATCCGCATCGTGCTTGAGAACGATTTGCGCCTGCGGCTTAAGGAGTATCTGCTGACGCATCAAGCTACGGCCAAGTTTGACCCTGCGGTCCACAATTTGGCGGACCGCCTTCTTTCTTTCTTCGCTGACCGGCTCAAGGTGCATCTGCGCGATCAAGGTGCCCGGCACGATCTCGTCGATGCCGTGTTCGCACTCGGCGGAGACGATCTGCTCATAATCGTGCGGCGCGTCGAGGCTCTGGGAAGATTCCTCGACACCGAGGACGGGGAGCATCTCCTCATCGGTGCCAAGCGCGCCATAAATATCCTGCGCATCGAGGAGAAGAAGGATTCTCGGACCTACGACGAGTCGCCCGATCCCACCCTGTTCAAGCGACCAGAAGAAAAGGCTCTCGCCAAGGCGGTAGATGCGGTTGAGAAGGCTTCGGCTGCTGCGATCACGCGCGAGGACTTCGAGGCCGCCATGGCCGAGATGGCTAAGCTGCGAACACCGGTCGACGAGTTCTTCGATCACGTCACGGTCAATGCCACCGATCCAGGCCTTCGCGCCAATCGCTTGCGCCTGTTGAACCGCATCCGCGCCACGACGTTAACCGTCGCTGATTTTTCCAAGATCGAAGGGTGACAAGGAGGGCGTGATGCCGAGTAACATCACCCTCATCACGCTCGGCGTCGAAGGTGTAGCCGAAGCGACCGCCTTCTACGAGCGCCTCGGCTTCGTGAAGTCGAAGAGGGCAAGCGAGGAGAGCGTGAGCTTCTTCAAGGCTGGCGGTGTCGTGCTCGCATTGTGGAGTCGCGAGGCAACGCGAGGATGGGCAGGCCGGCGCGATTTGGAATGGCAATGGCGGCATCGCCGTTGCACAAAATGTCGCAAGCGAGGGCGAGGTCGATGCGGTAATGGCAAGGGCCAAAGCCGCCGGCGCGCAAATCTTGAAGCAAGCGGCCAAGACCTTTCGGGGCGGCTCTAACGGTTATTTCGCCGACCCCGACGGGCATCTCTGGGAGGTTGCCTTTAACCCCCAATGGGGCCTGGATAAAGACGGCCTGATCGAACTGCCGGAATGAATGGAACGAATGCCTGACCATCTTTTCGTCTACGGCACGCTCCGCGCTGACAGCAAACACCCAATGGCGCGTCGCCTCCGCGCCGGAGCAAGGCATGTCGGGAGGGGAAGTGCTCCAGGCTCGCTCTACGATTTCGGCGATCATCCTGGCGCCGTCTTTGCCCGCGACTCGAGGTGCCGCGTGAAAGGTGATGTTTTCAGGCTGGGTTCGAACCCGCGTATGCTGACCGACCTGGACAGATATGAGGGCGTCGGGGGCGGCGATAACTCCGACGAGGCGTTTTTCCATCGTGTGATCATGGAAGTGAAGCTCGACACCGGCAAGATGGTCGAAGCCTGGGCCTACGCCCTGAAGGAGACGCCGCGGGCCAGGCTAATCGCCAGCGGCGATTTCATCGCTAACCGCCGCATTCGCGATCCTCAGCCATTGCGCCCCTAAACCTTTTCCGTGCACGCCAGTTTGTAAGAAGTGTGTCAGGCGGCTAAAAGTCGCGCCAAGGGCAAAACCATGGATCAACCCATGACGACCGCCGAGAAAGCCGCAAGCCCTGCGCCGAAATGGGTGTACCGCTTCGGCGCAGGCCGCGCCGATGGCTCGGCGGAAGACCGCGATATCCTTGGCGGCAAGGGCGCTTACCTTGCCGAGATGTCGCGGCTTGGGCTTGCCGTGCCGCCCGGCTTTACCATCTCTGCAGAGCTCTGCTCCGTCTATTACGACCTCGGCGAGACGCTGCCAGAGGAACTCAAGCCGATGGTGGACGCGGCGCTCGTGGAGGTCGGCAAGGTTGCCGGCGCGAAGTTCGGCGACGTCGACAACCCTCTGCTCGTCTCGGTCAGGTCGGGCTCACGCGCTTCCATGCCCGGTATGATGGACACCGTGCTCAATCTCGGCCTCAACGATCAGACCGTCGAGGGCCTCGCGCGGCGCTCCAACGACCGGAGATTCGCCTATGACACCTATCGCCGCTTCATTCAGATGTATGCCGACGTGGTGCTCGGCCTCGACCATGAGCTGTTCGAGGAGATCCTGGAGAACTACAAAAATTTGAAGGGTTTCGAGCTCGATACTGAGTTGGGGGCAGAGGATTGGCTGCCGATTATCGAGCGCTTCAAGTCTCTGGTTGCGACTGAGCTCGGCGAACCATTTCCGCAGGACCTGCATGCGCAGCTCTGGGGCGCGATCGCCGCAGTGTTTGGCTCCTGGCAAAATGCCCGCGCCATCGCCTATCGCCGCCTGCACAACATTCCCGATGATTGGGGCACCGCCGTCACCATCCAGGCCATGGTGTTCGGCAATAGGGGCGAGCGGAGCGCGACGGGTGTCGTGTTCACCCGCAATCCTTCGACCGGCGACAATGAGCTTTACGGCGAATTCCTGGTCAATGCCCAGGGCGAGGACGTCGTGGCCGGCTTGCGCACGCCGCAAGCCCTGACTGAGGCGGCACGTGAGATCTCCGGCTCGACCCGCCCGTCGCTCGAACGCCTTATGCCCGATGTGTTCTCTGAGCTCAAAAGCGCCTGCGTTAGGCTCGAAGCGCATTTCCGCGACATCCAGGACATTGAGTTCACGGTGCAGGAGGGGCAGATCTTCATCCTGCAGACCCGCTCAGGCAAACGCTCGACTCAGGCTGCGCTCAAGATCGCTGTCGACATGGCAGGCGAAGGGTTGATCACCCGCGAGGAGGCGGTCGCAAGTGTCAATGCCGCCCAGCTCGATCAACTGCTCCATCCGACGCTAGACCCGAACGCGGACCGCGTCGTGCTTGCCAAAGGATTGCCGGCCTCACCGGGTGCGGCGGCAGGCGAGCTCGTGTTCGATGCTGACGAAGCCGTGCATTTCAAAGCGCAAGGCCATACCGTGATCCTTGCCCGCGTTGAGACCTCGCCGGAGGATGTGCAGGGCATGCATGCCGCTGCGGGTATCCTCACCACGCGCGGCGGGATGACGAGCCATGCGGCGGTCGTGGCGCGCGGCATGGGCCGTCCTTGCGTGGTCGGCGCCTCAACTGTTGCCATCGACCTCGAGCGCGAGACGCTACAGGCCAATGGCGTGCTTCTGCACAAGGGCGATTTCATCACCATCGACGGATCGACGGGACAGATCATCAAGGACCGCGTTCCGATGCGCGAGCCTAAACTCTCCGACGATTTCACCGCTTTAATGCAATGGGCGGACGGCTTCCGCCGCATGAAGGTGCGCGCCAATGCCGATAATCCCACCGATGCACGCCAGGCGCGTGCCTTCGGCGCCGAGGGCATTGGACTCTGCCGCACCGAGCACATGTTCTTCGAGGAGTCGCGCATCCTCGCCATGCGCGAGATGATCCTCGCCGAGGACCAGGAGGGACGCCGCCGCGCGCTCGCCAAGCTCTTGCCGGCGCAGCGGCAAGACTTCATCGAGCTGTTCGAGATCATGGCCGGGCTGCCGGTGACCATCCGCCTGCTCGATCCGCCGCTGCATGAGTTCCTGCCGCATGGCGAGGAGATCGTCGGGGAGGTTGCTGCGAGCATGGGTGTGAGCGTGGCGCGGCTCAAGCGCCGCATCACTGCCTTGAGCGAGTTCAACCCGATGCTGGGCCAACGCGGCTCGCGTTTGCTGGTGAGCTATCCCGAGATCGTCGAGATGCAGGCCCGCGCCATCTTCGAGGCTGCAATCGAGGCGGGCCAGGCGTTGCACGAGCGGGTCATGCCGGAGATTATGGTGCCGCTCGTCGTGGCCAAGTCAGAGCTTGACCTCGTCAAGGAGCGAATCGCGAGCGTGGCACGAGAGGTCGAGAAGGAACGGGGGACTAACCTCGCCTATTCGGTGGGGACCATGGTCGAGCTGCCGCGCGCCTGTCTGATGGCCGGCGAGATTGGCAAGAGCGCCGACTTCTTCTCCTTCGGCACCAACGACCTGACCCAGACCACGTTTGGCCTCAGCCGCGACGACGCTGGGCGATTCCTAGGCGAGTACGTTGAGAAGGGGATCATCCATGATGATCCGTTCGTCACCCTCGACAAGGCGGTCGCGGAGCTGATGCAGATCGGAGTGGAGCGCGGGCGGAAGGCTAGGCCAGACCTCAAGATGGGGATTTGCGGCGAGCATGGCGGCGACCCGGAAACCATTGGGTTCTGTGAGAAAGTCGCGCTGAATTATGTGTCCTGCTCACCCTACCGAGTGCCGGTCGCCCGCCTTGCCGCGGCCCAAGCGGCGCTCCGGAACCGCTAACCGATTACCGCTTGCCATCAAAAAATGGCCATGTTGAGCCATTTCTGCCCATGACAAGGTAAACGGCCCAGGGATTTCCTCCGCTTATCTACAGTGCATTGAAGAGCCCAACGCTAACCGTCGTGACTGCAAGGCTAGAGCAGAATGGTTCCGTGAGGAGGCACGCTCAGAGTTCCGAGCAGGCTGGCCGTGGTTTGCACTCGGTCCAGTCCTCATTGTGTGGCTCCTCGTCTACAGCGTGGTGTGGACAGCGCGCTGGATCAGGCGCGGCCTCCAGCCCTCGGCGTAACTACGCTGCTATTCACCATCATTCAGGGTTGAAGTTGATAAGCTAACCGGAGTTCATCACTGACTGGGAAGTGTGACGGACCCTGACCGGGCCCTCCTGTCACACGGGTTCGCACCGGACCCGGAGGCCCCGCTGCTCTCGCGACCGGCGGGGCTTCTTCTTAGCGGTGTTGATAATCCGCTCTTAGTCTCTAACTACGAGATAGTGGTGAGCATCGTCCCCCTTGCTCACCATAGGTTCCCTGCACCTCCCCGTAGGGAAACCGGAAGAAGCCCCGCAGTGCTTGTCGGGGCTTCTTCTTGGTCGGAACCTGCCACCGTGACGGCGGTTGCTCCGGCATGTCCGGTGATCCCAAAAAGAGTGTACCGCTCGACAGTGCTTTGAAAGCGCAAGGTCCGCACCAACGTTGTCGGTAATGGCGCTGTTCGAGGGCCTAGCCCATTCCTGGCTTCGACTAGCGGAAGACCTCGAACGTGCAGAGGCTTTGCTGGAGCGGTTGAAGAAGCCCGAGCGGAAGGCCAGCTAGGCCGACATTGGCGTTAGCTACATCACATCCTCAAGGTTCGCGGTGTGGGAAATCTCACATACCCACCTGTCCTCACGCCCTAGGACCACTGTTTGGTTATGCAGTCCAGATTGATGGAGGATCGACGTTGCGCTCGAATTTTCGTGGCGTAGGCAATTTTCACCTCTCCCCCTTGAACCAGGCTATCGTAGACGACACCACCGCAGACCTGCTCAAACTCAGCCTGCATTTTGACAGTGGAATAGACGCTATGACGGTCGTGTCTACCGACATCAGCCCACGGCAAGCTCGAGACTTGGCAATACATCTGTGGCTCGGTGCCGACAGGGCTGAGCGGTCTCGTTAGGGCTACGCTAGCTGCCCTTGGTCCAACCAGGCCGCTGCATGGTGCGGCAGCGCGGCAACGGCAGCCGGCAACTTGGCGTCGGGGGCTTGCAATGCAGCGTGCCCGCAGCGTCTCCTAGCCGGGAATCTTGATCTTGCGGAGCGGGCCGTGATGGTAAGCAGCCTTCATGTGTCTCCGAGGCATGGTGCAATGCGCGGCTCGGATTGGCTAACAGCACTCTGAACCGACACAGTACGGCGGCGATCATCGCCGCCATTGAGACCTTCACGATGAAGAAGGCCGTGAACCGTCAGCGCTCGGCTTGCAGCAGGGGCAGGGGTAGCTGAAGTCAGCGTGTCGCACTCGGAAGGCTTCTTGGGCGTCAGCTTATCGAGCAGCCAGGGCCACCGCTTCTCGATCAGCTTGCGAGTGTCGTCGTCGATCACTTCAATGGTGTCCATCTCCTCGATCATGCGCCGAAGTTCCTCCAGCTTGTCGGGCGGCAT
>DATFVO010000034.1:0-3449 GCA_035260265.1 Methyloceanibacter sp. | reverse complement strand
TTGTCGCGCACCGAGCAGGCCGATGTTGTGCTGTGGCTTGTCGATGCGACGGCGCCGGTCTGGGAGCCGCCGGTGGCACTCGGGACCAAGCCGGCCATCTGCATCCTCAACAAGATCGATCTCGGACCTCAGGGTACGAGCGAGGATTGCATCCAAATCTCCGCCAAGACGGGGCAGGGGCTCGACCGACTGATCGAGGTGCTTGAGGAACAGGCGGCACTTATCGCGAAGACAGGTTCCGGCGCGCCACTGATGACGCGAGCGCGCCATCGAGTGGAGCTCGAAGACGCACGTGCCGCTCTCCAGCGCTTCGGCGATGCTCCACTTAGCCCCGAGCTCAGGGCCGAGGAGCTGCGCATCGCCGCTCACCATGTCGGCCGGCTTACGGGCAGGATCGATGTCGAGGAGGTCCTCGGCGCCATCTTCGGCGAGTTCTGCATCGGCAAGTGATTCACGTGAAACAATCCGTGGCCGCTTTGACGCGCGGGCGCGAACAGATTAGCTACGGGGCCATGAGCAAGGGCTTCGACGTCGTCGTCATCGGGGGAGGGCACGCGGGCTGCGAGGCAGCCGCCGCGGCCGCGCGCATGGGCGCGCGCACGGCGCTGGTAACACATAGCTTCGCCACCATCGGCGAGATGTCGTGCAACCCGGCAATCGGAGGCCTGGGCAAGGGCCATCTGGTTCGGGAGATCGATGCGCTCGATGGACTCATGGGGCGGGTCGCGGACGAGGCCGGAATCCAATTCCGCGTGTTGAACCGCAGCAAGGGTCCGGCAGTGCAGGGACCTCGCGCTCAGGCCGACCGCCAGCTGTACCGCCGCGCCATGCAGGCGGCGATCAAGGCTACGCCTCGCCTTGAGGTGGTCGAGGCTGCGGTCGAAGACCTCATCGTACAGGACGGTAACGTTAATGGAGTGCTGACCGCCGGTGGGCGCAGCATCACGGCTGGCGCCGTGGTTCTGACCACCGGTACGTTCCTGCGCGGCCTGATCCATATCGGCGAGCGCAAGATCCCGGCGGGACGCATCAACGAGGCCCCTGCCCTTGGGCTCTCCGATCGCCTTTATGGACTTGGCCTGCCCATGGGCCGGCTCAAGACCGGGACGCCGCCTCGGCTCGATGGCCGCACCATTAGCTGGGATGGCCTTCAGGTGCAGCACGGCGATGACCCGCCGCAGCCATTCTCGTTCTTGACCGAGAGGATCACCACGCCGCAGGTCGTCTGCCACATCACGCACACGACCGAGGCCACCCACGCCATCATCGAGGCGAACCTCGCCCGCGCGCCGATGTACTCGGGCGCGATCGAGAGCGTCGGCCCTCGCTACTGTCCATCGATCGAAGACAAGGTGGTTCGCTTTAAGGAGCGCGAGAGCCACCAGATCTTCCTCGAGCCCGAGGGCCTCGACGATGACACGATCTATCCAAACGGCATTTCGACGTCGCTGCCTGAGGATGTGCAGCTCGCCTTCCTGGAGACCATCCCGGGTCTTGAAGCGGCGCGGGTGATCCGGCCTGGCTACGCCATCGAGTACGACTATGTCGATCCGCGCGAGCTTCATCCGAGCCTGGAGACGAAGTCTGTTCTGCGGCTGTTCCTGGCCGGCCAAATCAACGGCACGACCGGATACGAGGAGGCTGCGGGGCAGGGACTCGTCGCCGGCATCAATGCCGCACTCGTAGCTGGCGGCGGTGTGGCGCGCTTCAGCGTGACAAGAGCCGACGGCTATCTCGGCGTAATGATCGACGACCTCGTCACCCGCGGCGTGACCGAGCCCTACCGCATGTTCACCTCCAGAGCCGAGTACCGGCTCACCCTTCGCGCCGACAATGCCGATCAGCGGCTCACGCCACTGGGCATTGCTACGGGCTGCGTCGGGACCGCGCGGCGTCAGGCCTTCGCCAAGACTGCTAAGCGGCTGGCTGAGGCCGAGGCGCTGCTGTGCTCCCTCACCCTCACCCCAGATCAGGCCGCAAAGCACGGGCTCAGCATCAATCACGACGGGCGCCGGCGGAGCGCCTTCGAGCTGCTCGCCTACCCCGAAATTGAATTGTCGCGAATTGCGGATATTTGGCCGGAAATACGGGAAATTGACCGGAAAATTGCGGATCAATTGTCGATCAATGCTCGCTATGCGGTTTACGTGAAGCGGCAGGAACTCGACATCGCATCCTTCCGCAAAGACGAGGCAATCGTTATCCCCGCTGATTTCATGTTCGCCGCCCTGCCCGGCCTATCCACCGAGCTCAGGCAGAAGCTCGAGCGGCATCGGCCGACAAGCCTCGGCCATGCGGCGCGGCTCGACGGCATGACCCCTGCCGCGCTGATGCTGCTCCTCGCTCACCTGAAGAAGGGAGCGGCGGCAAGGCGCGCCTGACGCGGGAAAGCACGGGGATGGCTGCCCGGAACGCGCCCCTTTCCATCAGTGGGCCGACCGATTTCGCTGAAGCCTTTAAAGTTCCACGTGAAACAATCCACAGGCTGACACGCTTCGCCGAGCTGCTCGCGCACTGGCAGAAGCGCACCAATCTCGTCGCCCCGTCAACGCTCCCGACGCTGTGGTCGCGCCATTTCGCCGACTCGGCGCAGCTCACGACTCTTGCGCCGAAGGCGCGACTCTGGCTGGATCTCGGAACAGGGGCAGGCTTTCCCGGGCTCGTTATCGCGATCTTAAAAGCCGGGACGCCAGACTTCCGCATGCATCTCGCTGAGAGCAACCGCAAGAAGTGCGCCTTCCTTGCCGAGGTCGCCCGCGCCACCAAAGCGCCTGTGGACATCCACGCCATGCGCATTGAAGACCTTGCGCAAAGCGCTAACAGGCTTGCACCTGACGTGGTCAGCGCGCGGGCGCTCGCGCCGCTGCCGCGCCTGTTCGATCTGGCGGCGCCGTTCTTCGCAGCAGGGACACGGGGACTCTTCCTGAAAGGTCGCGAGGCAGAAGCGGAGGTCGAGGCGGCGAAGGCCGAGTGGGACTTCACCGCGCGGCTCGTGCCGAGCCTCACCGCGGCGAACTCGCACATCGTCGAGGTCACGAATCTTCGCCCGCGTGCTGGAAGCGAGGCTCGATCGCGATGAGCCTCTTCGGCACCCGCCAACGCACCCGCGTGCTCGCGCTCGCCAACCAGAAGGGCGGCGTCGGCAAGACCACGACCGCCATCAATCTCGGCACCGCGCTCGCAGCGGTCGGCGAGCGCGTGCTCATCATCGACCTCGACCCGCAGGGCAACGCGAGCACGGGTCTCGGCGTCGACCAGCGCCCGATCTCGACCTTCGATGTGTTGAGCGGCCATGCCACCATCATGCAGGCGATGGTCCCGACCCCCAACGTGCCGCGGCTCTCGATCGTGCCGGCAACCATCGACCTCATGTCCTTCGAGCGCGAGGCAGGGGCGTCAGGCGGACGGCACTACCGCCTGCGCGATTGCCTCGCAGCGATGACTGCGGC
>DATFVO010000033.1:0-13413 GCA_035260265.1 Methyloceanibacter sp. | reverse complement strand
CTTGGGCTTGAGCTCGGCCTCCATGGCGGCAAGCGAGAGCGAGTTCTCGAGATCGTCCTCGTCCTCCTCGAACTCCTCGGGCCGCGGCTCAGCCTCCTCATCCTCGCCATGGCCATGACCAGGACGTACCCCAGCTTGCGGCGCGTGGCCGCTTTGCGCGTGTGTGTCGGCACCGTTGCCGTTCACCGTCTTCCCGGACAGAGGCTGCGACGGCGCCGGCTTGGCGTCAGGGCCCTGATAGGTTGCTTCGAGGTCGATGATGTCCCGGAGCAGAATCTTTCCCTCGTTCAGCTCGTCGCGCCAGATGATGATGGCCTGGAAGGTGAGCGGGCTCTCGCACAGCCCAGCGATCATGGCTTCGCGGCCGGCCTCGATGCGCTTGGCAATGGCGATCTCGCCCTCGCGTGACAGCAACTCGACCGAGCCCATTTCGCGCAGATACATGCGTACTGGATCGTCGGTGCGCTCGGCGGGCTCCGAGCGCGTCTCGGCCTTGGTGGCAATCGGCTGGGCGGCGACCACCGGGCGCGCAGACTCAACGCCCTCCTCGCCCTGTTGCGCGGCGCCGGGCTCCTCGGCCTCGTCGGTGTCGATCACGTTGATGCCCATGTCGGAGAGCATCGACATGGTGTCCTCGATCTGCTCCGAGGAAACCTCCTCGGAGGGGAGCACCTCGTTCAGCTCGTCATAGGTGACGAAGCCGCGCGCCTTGGCCGTCTTGATCAGCTTCTTGACGGCGGCGTCGGACATGTCGAGCACGGGACCATCGGAGGGCTCGGCTTGCGGCTGCTCTTGATCCTCGGCTTCAGCAGTTTTTGTGGCCATGCATGTTACTCCGAAGCGCAAATTGTCGATTTCTTGGCATGCTCGCCTTGGCCGGCCGAGCCGCCTTCCGTGCGCTGCTCCCAAAACGCACATAAACCCAAAAGCGATTAACGGCCTCACCGTTAATCGTCAATTAAGTCATGACCCATCGACCAAGCTCTGCCGCCAGATTTTTTATTTGCTGGCGTCAAGCTTAGCGTCGACTGTCACTCTCCCACCAAACAAGCCCGGTCAAGGGCAGGACAGAAGACTATAAACGTGCCGTTACTTCCGCTTCACTTCCCCTTATCGCCTCGGCTTACGGGGTGTTGTCGATGTCACGCGGGGTCTCGATCAGCCCTCAGATCTCGCCTAAACCTGCGCGTCCCGCCCCAAAATCCCGGTCGCGCGGTAGCTGCACGTCGTGATGCATGACTTGGCGAGGGGGGCGACCGGTGTCAAGGTCGAACCCCTGCTCCGGCAAGGATTTTCTTGCATCTTTATTTGGATCACTGGCCCTTTATTGCTGCAAGAACTGGGCCGAAAGAGGGCTCTTGCAGGTTAGCGCTTCTCAGGGCGGCGGCCCCGGTGCGTGGAGATGTCTTCCTGTTTCAGCCGCGCGACCGTCTCCTGAAAGCGCTTGGCGGCGTCGCGGTCCCCGGCGTCGTCGGCCGAATGGTGGGTTCCGACACTCGCCACCTGCTGCTGGAGCGCGGCAAAGCGCTCGAACTCCGCTTCCGACATGTCGGCCAGACGGTCGGCGCTCTCCTCAAGCTCGCGGTTCAGGCTCGGCAGAGCGCGGAAGCGGAAAATGAGGTCGGCGAATTGCTGCTCGACGTCTCCGGGAGGTGCTTCGCCTTGCAGAAAGGCGAGCCGCGCGAATGCGCTCTCGCTTAAGAGCAGCTTGAACAGCTTGGCGTGGGGGCCTGCCTCGATCATGTCCGTCAAGCGCTCGCTGGTGACACCGTGATCGTCGAAAATGATGCGGGTGACGGAGGCGAGCAGAGCGGCAAGGTTCTTATCCCTGATCTCGAGCGTTGCGACCTCCTCGGCGAAGGGGTCGAGCAGCCAGGGGTGATTCACGAGCGCTAGGATAATGACTGTCACAAAGCCGCGAGCCGACGGAAGTGGGGTCGGGCCCGTTCGCTCAATCGAGCGAGACGGAGCCATCGCCGGCAGCTTTCCTCCCCGCGTAGGCTTCTCGCGCCAAAGCGCAAACAGCCGGCTCTTGACCTCGCGCCGGTAGTGATCGCGTACGCGGGTATTGGCGATCTCAGTGAGCAAGCTCTCGAGCCGCGCCTCGAAAGCTGCGCAGCGCTCTGGCGTGTCGACGGCATGCGACCGAAGCTCGCGGAGCCACACCACGTCGATGAGAGGGCGCGCACTTGCGAGACACTCGGCAAGAGCCCGCGGCCCCTTGGTGCGCATAAGGTCGTCTGGATCGGAGCCTTGCGGCAGGAAGGCGAAGCGGAAGGAACGGCCTTCGCGCAAATTGGGCAGCATGCGGTCGATCGCGCGCGCGGCAGCCGCTTCGCCCGCCTTGTCTCCGTCGAAACAGATGATCGGCTCGGGCGCAAGCTGCCACAGCAACTCCATCTGGCGCTCGGTGAAGGCGGTGCCAAGCGTGGCGACGGCGTTGGTGAAGCCTGCCTGATTGAGCGCGATCACATCCATATAGCCTTCGACGACGACGAGCTCGCCTGAGTCGAACGCAGCCTTGCGGGCGCGCGCGAAATTGAACACCGTCGAGCCTTTGTCGAAAAGCCGCGTCTCTGGCGAGTTGAGGTATTTCGGCTCCGTTGCGGGATCGAGCGCGCGGGCGCCGAAGGCAATGACGCGCGACTTGGCGTCAAGAATGGCAATGGTCAGGCGGTTGCGAAAACGATCGTAAGTGACGCGGCCGTCGGCCGGTTTGATCAGGAGGCCCGCATCGAGGAGTTGGGCCTCGGTGAAACCCTTCTTGAGGAGAGCACTCTTCAGCGCGTCTTTGGAGTTCGGCGCGAAGCCGATGCGGAATTCTCTTAGTGTCTCTGCGCTGAGTCCGCGCCCCTCCGCGTAAGACAGCGCCTCGCGTCCTTCGCGTATTCTGAGCTCCTCCTCGAAAAACCGCGCCGCGGCTTCGAGCCCGTCGAACAGGCCGAGCCGTTCCTTGGCGGCCCGCTCGAATTGCGGATCAGGCTTCGGCAGCTCGAGTCCGGCTTCGCCGGCGAGCCGCTCGACGGCCTCGGGGAAGCTCAGGCCCTCGGTCTCCATCAGGAAGGTGAACACGTCGCCGTGCTTCCCTGAGGAGAAGCAGTGATAGAAGCCCTTTTGATCATTGACGGTGAAGGAGGGAGTTTTCTCCCGGTTGAAAGGGCTCAAACCCACGAACTCGCGCCCACGCCGCTTGAGCGCTACGCGACGCGAGACGACTTGGCTGACAGGCAGCCTCGCCCTGATCTCGTCGAGAAACGAATCGGAGAACTTCATGAAGGTGCGCGGGGCCCTCTCCCGAATCGCGTAAATACTGGGAGCATTGCGACCCTACCACGGGGACCAATGCGTTGAAGCCCTGTCCTCACGCAAAGGATGACCTGTGGAAATCCGACTCTCCAGGTAGCTTGCGTGAATCGTGGATGGCCGAGCCAAGCCCGGCCATGACGGTGTTGCGTTACTGCACGTTCCTGACAACGCCCTCCCGCAAAGGAGGGCGTTGCAGATTCGTCTGCCTTGCCGAAATTCGGCAAGGAGCGTGAGGGCTAATCGTTCGCGTGAGCGCCGGTCAGAATGAGCTCCGGCGGAGCGACGACCGCAAGGGTCGAGGCGTCAGCGCCGCACAGCAGGTTCATCGACAGGCGCGCGTCGTCGAAGCGAACCATCTCGCCCGGGCGCAGGCTCAGCCTGACGCGGGACGTCGTATAAGGCGCGTCGGCGGCAGCGTCCTTCCACATGATCGTGTTCACCGCGCAAGACCCGCGCTCGGGCACGAAGAAGGCGATGACGCGCTGTCCGCCGACAGTGGCAAGGATTGGCTCATTCGGTCCGACCGGGCCGAGATTGGTCGTGTACTCCTCTGCGGAAGCAGCCATGCTTAGGGCGGCAACGCCAGCGAGGGCGCAAAACGCGGCGAGGACTCTAGAACAAGAGATGTGGACCATTGACTTGGCCTCCTTTCACATCGTGCACGGAATCAGTCCGTGCTGCATTGCATAGGGACTATCGCTGCGGCGCGACAATTCTGTGTTGCAGTGCAAGACAAATCACCGCAGGCGAAAACCGAATGAGCGATTTGAAATTCAGATCACGGAGCAACCGACGCTCGCACTCCGCGCGAGAGTCGAATTGCGCAATGCGGCCGGGCGGTGACAGGAAATTCCAGCGGCTCGCCGCTTAGGACAATTTCGATTTCACCAGCGCGCTTGCTTTGGCGAAATCCATCTGGCCGGCGTAACGCGCTTTGAGCGCGGCCATGACCTTGCCCATGTCCGTTACGCTCGAAGCACCAGACTCTGCGATGGCGGCGGCGATGGCTTTCTCCATCTCTTTGTTGGAGAACTGCTTCGGCAGGAACTCGCGAATGATCTCGATCTCTTCGCCCTCCTGCTTGGCGAGCTCGGCGCGGCCGGCGTCGGCATAGATCTTCTGCGACTCCTCGCGCTGCTTGATCATCTTGGCGAACAGGTCGAGCAGCTCCGCGTCGGTCGCTTGCGTCTTGCCGGCGGTACGCGCGGCGATGTCGCGATCCTTTATCGCCGCGCTCACGAGCCGGAGCGTCGAGATGCGGCGCTTGTCTTGCAACTTGGTGGCGTGCTTCAGGGCAGCGGTGATGGTCTCGCGCATGGGTCTCGGGCCAGACATTTCTGGAAGGAAGCCTTCAAGGTAATGGAGGCAAGGAGTGGAGGCAAGGAATTTCCCTGGTTTAAGTTATTGTTTTCACAGGAAAATAAATCATCCTGTGGATTGACGCTTCCCCCTTCGGAACGTAAGAGTGCGCGAGTTGGACTTAAGTCTTCAGCATTAATCCTTGACGCCGAAGTCCGCGCACCCGACTTTGCAAAACCGGCGAGCCCCGCCGACGGCCGCCAATAAGAGAAGATGAACGACACGAGCGAAACTCTGGCCGCAGAGGCCGTAGCGTTGCGCGCGCGCGAAGCTCCCGCCTGGGCCGACGAAGCGCCGACGGCTCTCCTTGTCCTTGCCGACGGCACCGTCATCGAGGGCAAAGGCGCCGGAGCGATCGGCATGGCTGTCGGTGAGGTTTGCTTCAACACGGCGATGACGGGCTACCAGGAGATCCTCACCGACCCTTCTTATGCCGGGCAAATCATCACCTTCACCTTCCCGCATGTGGGCAATGTCGGAACCAATAGCGAGGATTTGGAGAGCGCGAGCCTCGCCGTTACCGGCGTGCGCGGCTGCGTGTTGCGCGCGCCAATTACGGCGCCGTCGAATTGGCGCGCGGCGCAGGACTTCAACGATTGGCTGAAAGCGCGCGGCATCATTGCTATCACCGGCGTCGATACGCGCGCGCTCGCGGCGCTGATCCGCGAGAAGGGCATGCCGAATGCCGTCATCGCGCATGCGCCGGACGGCAAGTTCGACCTCGCCGTGTTGAAGCGCGAGGCCGCCGAATGGCCGGGCATGGTCGGGCTCGACCTTGCCAAGGATGTCACCGCGGGACAGAGCTACGGCTGGGACGAGACCGAGTGGCAATGGGGCAAAGGCTATGGGCGGCAAGCGAGCCCGCGCTTCCATGTCGTCGCCGTCGACTACGGGCTCAAGCGCAACATCCTGCGCGAGCTTGCGACCGCAGGCTGCCGGCTCACAGTGGTGCCGGCGACGGCGAGCGCTGACGAGATCCTCGAGCGGAAGCCTGACGGGGTGTTCCTGTCGAACGGCCCTGGCGATCCGGCAGCGACCGGCGTCTACGCCGTGCCGGAGATCAAGAAGCTCGTCGACTCAGGGCTGCCGCTGTTCGGCATCTGCCTCGGCCATCAGATGCTCGGCCTCGCACTCGGCGGCAAAACGGGCAAGATGCATCAGGGCCATCACGGTGCGAACCATCCGGTCAAGGACTTCACCACCGAAAAGGTCGAGATCACTTCGATGAATCACGGCTTCGTCGTCGACCGCGCGAGCCTGCCTGAAAATGTCGAGGAGACGCATGTCTCGTTGTTCGACGGCTCGAATTGCGGGCTTAAAATGAAAGACCGCCCGGTGTTCTCGGTGCAGTACCACCCCGAGGCCTCGCCCGGGCCGCAGGACAGCCACTACCTCTTCACCCGCTTCGTCGCGCTGATGGAGGAGCGGAAAGGCAAAGCGCCCGCCGATGGCGACGGGCGCTGAGCCTGATTTCCGTCTCGTTACCCGCAGGCCTCGACCAGCACGTTTTGCATCTCGTGCAGAAGCCCATTTGCGCCCTCGATACTAACGTTCAGCAGGGGATGCCGATCCTGCACGCGGTCAAGAGCCTGACGCCAATCCCGCGGGCTAATGTCGCCTTCGACCTCGGCGGTCACGGCAAAATGGACGGGATGGCTTTGGTCAATCAGCCAGAACAAGTGCTCGAACGAGCCAAGCGGACGGAGAGCGAGGGAAAGATCGGCGACGTCACGTGGAATGTCGTCAAGCCGGCGCAGCGTGTTGTAGTGTTTGCATTGTACCTACCCTTGTTGAGATTGGGGGCGCGGAGGGTAGGCCGCATGGTCGCGCGCCTGCTTGCGATGGATTGCTGCGCGCAGGCCGTTTTTTGCTTCTATCCACGCGGCCGGTGGCCGCTTTGAGAATCCCGGGGCAAATCCAGCGGAAGAGCTGTTGCAGCCCGGCCCGTTTGATTTATAAGCGGGCGACCGTCCTCCATGCCAAAGCGCACAGACATAAAGTCCATCCTGATCATCGGGGCTGGACCGATCGTGATCGGCCAGGCTTGCGAATTCGACTATTCCGGAACGCAAGCCTGTAAGGCTTTGAAAGAAGAAGGTTATCGGATCGTACTGGTGAACTCCAACCCGGCCACGATCATGACGGATCCGGAGATCGCCGACGCCACCTACGTCGAGCCGATCATGCCCGATTTCGTCGCCAAGATCGTCGAGAAGGAGCGCCCCGACGCACTGCTGCCAACCATGGGCGGGCAGACCGCGCTCAACACCGCGCTCAGCCTCGAGCGCTCAGGCGTGCTTAAGAAGTTCGGCGTCGAGATGATCGGCGCCCGCGCCGCGGTGATCGACAAGGCCGAGGACCGCGAGCTGTTCCGCGAGGCGATGAACGGAATAGGGCTCGAGACGCCGCGCTCGCGGCTTGCCGACGCCGCTGTGCTGAAGCGCGCCGACTGGCAGAAATATAAGGACGAGATTGGCCGCATCGAGGCGGCAAATTCCGACCCCGATGACAAGGCAAAGGCTCTGTACGCCTTTGAGGTTGAGTGGGCGCGGCACGAGGGCGAACGTAAGCGGCGCTACGTCGAGAAGGGCCTGATCGAGGCGCTCGACGCGCTTCCCGAGATCGGGCTCCCTGCCATTATCCGCCCGTCCTTCACCCTCGGCGGTACCGGCGGCGGGATCGCCTATAACCGCGAGGAGTTCGTGGAGAGCGTCGAGCGCGGGCTCGACGCCTCGCCTACCACCGAGGTGCTGATCGAGGAATCGGTGCTCGGCTGGAAGGAGTACGAGATGGAGGTCGTCCGCGACAAGGACGACAACTGCATCATCGTCTGCTCGATCGAGAACGTCGATCCGATGGGCGTGCATACCGGCGACTCGATCACGGTCGCGCCAGCGCTCACCCTCACCGACAAGGAATATCAGATCATGCGCAACGCCTCGATCAAGGTGCTGCGCGAGATCGGCGTGGAGACCGGCGGCTCGAATGTGCAATTCGCGGTCAACCCCACTGACGGCCGCCTCGTCATCATCGAGATGAACCCGCGCGTGTCGCGTTCCTCTGCGCTCGCCTCCAAGGCAACCGGCTTTCCCATCGCCAAAATCGCGGCCAAGCTCGCGGTCGGTTACACGCTCGACGAGCTCGCCAACGACATCACCGGCGGTGCCACGCCGGCGAGCTTCGAGCCCACCATCGACTATGTCGTGACCAAGATCCCGCGCTTCGCCTTCGAGAAGTTCCCGGGCTCGCAGCCGGTGCTCACAACTTCGATGAAGTCAGTGGGAGAGGCGATGGCCATCGGCCGAACCTTCCCCGAGTCCCTGCAAAAGGCGCTACGCTCGATGGAGACGGGCTTGACTGGATTCGACGACATTACTTTCGAGGGCCTTGGTCAGGGCGACGACAAGAACGTGGTGCGGGCCGCGCTCGGTACCCCCTCCCCCGACCGGCTGCTGAAAGTCGCGCAGGCGCTCAGGCTCGGTGTCGACATCGAGCAGATCTACGACTCGTGCAAGATCGACCCGTGGTACATCCGCCAGCTGCAAGACATCATCGATTGCGAGGAGCGCGTGCGGCAACATGGCCTGCCGCAGAGCGCCGCCCAACTGCGCGCGCTGAAGGCCATGGGCTTCTCAGACGAGCGGCTGGCAAAGCTCGCGGGTGTGGAGGCGAGAGAGGTCGCGGCGCTACGGCGTAAGTTCGACGTCCATCCAGTCTATAAGCGCATCGACACCTGCGCCGCAGAGTTCGTCTCCCCCACAGCCTATATGTACTCGACCTACGAGGCGGGCTTCGCAGGGCCGCCGGTCTGCGAAGCCCGACCGACTGACAAAGAGAAGATCATAATTCTCGGCGGCGGCCCCAACCGCATCGGCCAAGGCATCGAATTCGACTATTGCTGCTGCCATGCAGCCTTCGCTCTGTCGGCGGCCGGCTACGAGACCATTATGGTCAATTGCAATCCGGAGACCGTCTCGACCGACTACGACACCTCGGACCGGCTTTATTTCGAGCCTCTGACCGAAGAGGACGTGCTCGAGATCGTGCGCAGAGAGTCCGAGAACGGCAAGGTGAAAGGCGTGATTGTGCAGTTCGGCGGGCAGACGCCGCTCAAGCTCGCCCAGGCGTTGGAAAACGCCAAGGTTCCGATCCTCGGCACGTCGCCTGACGCGATTGACCTCGCCGAGGACCGCGACCGATTCAAGGCGCTGATCGACCGGCTTGGCCTGCGTCAACCCCAGAGCGGCGTCGCCCGCTCGGCGAAGGAGGCCCACGCGATTGCCGCCGGGCTCGGCTTCCCCCTCATGATCCGTCCGTCTTATGTGCTCGGCGGGCGTGCCATGGAAATCGTGCACGACGAGGCGCAGCTCGCCCGCTACATCTCCGAGGCCGTGGTCGTGTCGGGCAAGAGTCCGGTTCTGCTCGACAGGTACCTGCGTGACGCCATCGAGGTCGACGTCGATGCCATTGCCGACGGTAAGGACGTCTTCATCTGCGGGGTGATGGAGCATATCGAGGAGGCCGGCGTGCATTCCGGCGACTCCGCCTGCTCTCTACCGCCGCATTCGCTGAGACCCGAAATCGTGGCTGAGATGGAGCGGCAGACAATCGCGCTCGCCAAAGCGCTCGGCGTGGTCGGTCTGATGAATGTCCAATTCGCCATTCAGAACGACGACATCTACATCCTCGAGGTCAATCCGCGCGCATCGCGCACCGTGCCCTTCGTCGCCAAGGTGATCGGCCTCCCCGTCGCCGGCATCGCGGCAGAGGTGATGGCGGGCAAGCCGCTCGCCTCGTTCGGTCTGAAGCGGCCGAAGCTCGACCATATCGCAGTGAAGGAAGCTGTGTTCCCGTTCGCGCGCTTCCCCGGTGTCGATCCCGTGCTTGGTCCCGAGATGCGCTCGACCGGAGAGGTGATGGGCATCGATCGCGACTACGCCATCGCCTTTGCCAAGAGCCAGCTCGGCGGGGGCTCGAGGCTCCCGCTCTCGGGTACGGTGTTCGTCTCGGTCAAGGACAGCGACAAGGACAAGGTGGTAGCGCCCGTCCGGCAGCTCGCCGAGATGGGCTTTCGCGTCGTCGCCACGCGCGGCACCAAGCGCCATCTCGATCTCCACGGCATCAAATGCGAGAGGGTTAACAAGGTGCTGGAGGGGCGCCCCCATATCGTCGACGCCATCACCAATGGCGAGGTCGATATCGTGTTCAACACCACGGAAGGCGTGAAGGCTCTCGCCGACTCGTTCTCGATCCGCCGCTCGGCGTTGCTCTATCACATTCCTTATTATACAACCGTCGCCGGAGCGATGGCCGTGACCGAGGCCATCAAGGCGCTCAGGGAGGGCAGCCTCAAGGTCGCTCCCCTGCAAAGCTATGTCGGCAGGCGCGCCAAGAAGTCGCTTGAGACAGCTTAGAAATCGGTCAAAATCACCAGATTCTTGACTTGGACCGGGCACTTCCTGAACAGTATTCGGTCGGGATGGCCCAAGGAGCATTGATGAAAATGGATAAGGTACCGATGACCGCGGAGGGCTATGCCGCTCTCGAGGCTGAGATCAAATATCTCAAGACCGTCGAGCGCCCGCGCATCATCAAATTGATTTCCGATGCTCGTACCCACGGCGATCTCTCCGAGAACGCCGAATACCATGCCGCCAAGGAACAGCAGGGCATCACCGAAGCGCGCGTCGCCGACCTCGAAGACAAGCTTTCGCGGGCCGATGTCATCGACGTGTCGAAATTGAAGGGCGACCAGGTGATGTTCGGGGCGACCGTGACGCTGGTGGACGAGGACACCGAGGAAAAGGTCAAGTACCGGATCGTCGGCGAGCTCGAGGCCGACGTGAAGCAGGGCAAGATCTCCATCACCTCGCCGATCGCGCGCGCCCTGCTCGGCAAGCGCAAGCGCGACATCATTGAAGTGTCCACGCCAGGCGGCGGCAAATCCTACGAATTGCTCAAGGTCGAGTACAAATAGGCGGAATTGCCGGTACTCCCGCTGGTTTAAGGCGGGGAATTCTTAAGCAGAAGCCTATCGCCCGATCATGCTGTGATCGGGCGATCACACTACTAAAAAATCGTCCGAAACAGCACGTTCGTTGCTTGCCGCCGTTTGCCTCCGCGCTAGCCTCAAGGGGTGCAGGGAATCATGCACCCAGGACTGGGGGACGTAGTAGCGGACGCGCGGCCGCAGCTGAACGCGAGCCCGGCGACCGAAGCCCGCTTCCTGATGTGTCCACCGCTTCATTACGCGGTGAGCTACAGCATCAATCCCTGGATGAACCCGGAAAGCTGGAAGAGCGGCGGGAGCGCGCTTCACGAGGAAGCCGAGCAGCAATGGTTTGCGCTGCATGACACCCTTCTCGCGCTCGGCGGGCGATCGAGTTCGTCGATCTTGAGCCCAACCTTCCGGACCTCGTGTTCACGGCCAATGCGGCGATCGTGCTCGACGGTAAGGCGTTGCTCGCGCGCTTTCGCTATCCCGAGCGTCAAGGCGAGGAGCCGATCTTCGGCGCCGCACTGCGCGCGCTAAAGGAACGGGCGGAGATCGATACGATCATGAAAATGCCGGACGGCGTGTGGCTGGAAGGGGCCGGAGATTGCATCTGGGATCCTGCGCGCCGCCAGTTCTGGATGGGCTTCGGGCCACGCTCGCGTCGCGAGGCGGCTCAGGTCGTCGCGGAGAGCTTCGGCACCGAATGCGTGGCCTTGGAGCTTTCCAACGCAAGCTTCTATCACCTCGACACGGCGCTCTGTCCTTTGCCCTCCGGCGACGTGATCTATTACCCTGGCGCTTTTGCCGAAAGCGGGTTGCGCGCCATCGAGGAGTGCGTCGCTCCCGAGCATCGCCTGACAATCGATCATGAAGACGCGACGCGATTTGCCGCCAACACCGTGCCCCTCAACGGCTCGATCATTCTCTCGAGCTGCTCGGAACGGCTGCGACGCAGGCTTGAAGAGCGCGGGTTTGCCGTCATTGCAACGCCGCTGCAGGCCTTTTTGCGCAGCGGAAGCTCGGCCTGCTGCCTAACTTTGAGGCTCGACCATCGCTCTCGCCTGGGCAACGGGGTGGCTTAGCCTGCAGGCTTTTGAGCGCCCCTCTCCTGCCAAGATTTGCGATCATCTCCCCAAGTAACTAGATGGCGCGTAGGGATTTCCCGCAAGTATAATGCCGGCCATGCTTCGAGACTCGCCCGCGGGACGCCGCGCCTCGCTATCGCTTGGTAAAGACGAGCGCTGGTACGTGGTGCGCACCCCGCCGCATCGCGAATTCAGTGACATTCGTTTCCGGATCAATCTGGTACGACGACTTGAGCATTACACGTGATCCGGACTCCGAATAGAATTCATAAGACAAGCAGTCGTCAGCATGGGTCGTTGCTGATCTCGCCACTGCGTCTTTGAAGGATTGGTGGCGATTTTCATCAACGACTTCCATGGCTTCCCCGTCCCGCCGCTTCATCTTTCTCAACCGCTTTTTCTATCCCGATCATGCAGCAACCAGCGAGCTCCTGTCCGATCTTGCCTTCGAGCTCGCGCGGCGCGGCTTGCGAATAAAGGTCATTACCAGCCGCCTCGGCTACGACAACACGGCGAACCCGCTTCCCTCGCATGAGACCGTCAGTGGCGTCGAGGTGTTCAGGATGTGGACCTCGCGCCAGGGCCGGCCCCGGCTGCACGGACGGATCCTCGACTACTTGTCTTTTTATATCGTTGCAGCGTGGCGGTTGTGGTGTGTCGCGCGAGCCGGCGATGTCATTGTCGCCAAGACCGATCCTCCGCTCCTGTCGGTGATTTCAGCCGCCATTGCGTGGCTGCGTGGGGCGCGGCTCGTGAACTGGCAGCAAGATATCTTTCCCGAGGTGGCGGAAGCTTTGGGCATAGGGGGCGCCGCGGGCCGCTTCGGCTTCGCTCTTTTGCGGCGGCCGCGCAATTGGTCCTTGCGGCGAGCAGACCTTACCGTCGTCGTCAACGACCCCATGTCGAGCACGCTTAACCGACTCGGACTAGCTCAGGAAAAAATCCGCACTATCCCTAATTGGGCTGACGGCAAAGCCATCGTTCCCATCGATGCCAGCAAAAATCCTCTCAGAGCCGATTGGGGGCTCGATAACCATTTCGTCGTCGGCTATGCCGGCAATCTCGGCCGCGCTCACGAAATCGACACCGTGCTCTCAACCATGCGGGCGCTCGACCAATCGCCCATCGACGCGGCTGCGCACGAAGGTGCTGCGCCAGTCAAATTTCTCTTTATCGGTGGAGGAGCGCTGCGGCCGAGCCTCGAGGAGCAGGCGAGAAAATGGCGGCTCGGCAATGTCCAATTCCGCGATTACCAGCCACGTGAACAGCTTGCCGCAACGCTCGGTGTGGCGGACGTGCATCTCGTCATCTTGAATCCGGCTCTGGAGGGCTTGTGCATGCCGAGCAAGCTCTACGCCATCGCCGCTGCCGGGCGTCCGGCAATCTTCATCGGCGACCCTGAGGGCGAAGTCGCGCAGATTTTGAGAGATGTCGGCTGCGGATTCGCCGTCGCGCCGTCTAATGTTGTAGAGCTGAAGCAACGCATTATCGAGCTTGCCCGCTCGCCCGAGCTGCGGCGGATCATGGGCGCCCGCGCCAGGGTGGCCTTCGAGCAACGCTGGGACAGGGAGATCGCTGTCGCGAACTGGCAACGTATCCTTGAGGAGCTGATCGGGTCAGAGGCCCGCCACTGATTTTGGTCTCTGCCGTGATGCACCTTGGAGCGAA
>DATFVO010000032.1:0-12229 GCA_035260265.1 Methyloceanibacter sp. | reverse complement strand
AGGTGACGAGCAGGCAGAAGGCGGCGAGCACAAGGCTCATCACGATCTTGGCGTACCGCGTGATGAGCATCTTTGCGCTAGCCGCTCAGCGAGCGAGCTTGGCAAGCGTATCGCGGCAGACTGGCGTGAGCTTACTGATATTCTCGCTCAGGCAGGTGATGGCTCGACCGGCACCTACATCCACGCCAGGGCAATAAGCACGAAAGTCGTCGCGGCAGGACCGTGCGAGCATCAATTTCTTGCGCGGCGGGATGAAGCCGAGCGCAGGAGGGACGGCGGAGGGCGCTGCAGCCGTAGTTGCAGCCGATTCGGCGGGAGCTGGAACAACCGCTGTTGCCGGCTTCTTGACCGCGGTGCCGGAAGGCACGTTTCCACTAGAGCCTGCCGCGGGCGTCGGTTGCGCTGCAGCCTTGGCGGTAGTTGAGGCGGCTTTCTTGGCAGATTTGGCGGGCGACCCGGACTTTGCCGTTGCGTCCGCTGCGGGGCTTGCCGGCGCTGAGGATGCGGAAATAGACGGCGCGGGTGTAGCCGGTTGCGTGGTCGCCGAGGATGCGGGCGCAGATGGAGCCGGCTGTGTGGTCGCTGAGGCTGGGGGCGTAGATTCTGCCGGCACTGCCGGTTTCGCTTCGGCTGCAGGCTTCGAGGGTGCCGGTGTGCCCGCAGGCGAAGGCGTCGCGGTGGTGGCGGCTGCCGCCTTCACTGCCTGCTGGCAGGCAGACGTGCGATCATGCAGACCGAAGTCGCCCGTGCAGAAGTTAAGACCGTCATGGAACTCCCCGTTCCTAAGTTTCAGTTCTTGCTCTTATCAACCAGCGCGCGCTCGGCGATCCACGGCATCATGGCGCGCAGGCGCTTGCCCACCTCTTCCATCTGGTGGTTGTCGCACTTGGCACGCATCGCCTTGAACGAGGTCTGGTTGACCCGGTTCTCAAGCATCCAGTCCTTGACGAATTTGCCGGACTGAATGTCGTCGAGAATTTTCTTCATTGCCTCGCGGCTCGCTTTACCGATTACGCGCGGGCCTGAGACATACTCGCCGTATTCGGCGGTATTGGACACGGAGTAGTTCATGTTGGCGATGCCACCCTCATAGATGAGATCGACGATCAGCTTCACCTCGTGCACGCACTCGAAATAGGCCATCTCCGGCGCGTAGCCTGCCGCGACCAGCGTCTCGTATCCGTTCCGCATCAGCTCGACGAGGCCGCCGCACAGAACCGACTGCTCGCCGAACAGGTCTGTCTCGCATTCCTCACGAAAGGTGGTCTCGATGATGCCAGCGCGACCACCGCCGATCGCTGCAGCATAAGAGAGCGTGAGGTCGTGCGCGTTGCCGGTGGCGTCCTGGGCGATCGCCATGAGGCAAGGGACGCCGGCGCCGCGGGAATATTCGGCACGCACGGTATGGCCAGGACCCTTGGGCGCCACCATGCAAATGTCCATGTCGGGGCGCGGCTCGATCAAGTTGAAATGAATATTGAGCCCATGGGCGAAGAACAGCGCTGAGCCCTGCTTCACATTGGGCTTCAAGTCGCGCTCCCAGATGCCGGCCTGGAGCTCGTCGGGCGTGAGCATCATCACCACATCGGCCCATTTGGCGGCTTCCGGCACGTCCAGCACCTTGAGCCCAGCTTTCTTTGCCTTCTCGGCAGACTTCGAGCCGGACCTAAGCCCCACGGCCACGTCCTTGACGCCTGAATCGCGCAGGTTGAGCGCATGCGCATGGCCTTGGCTGCCATAGCCGATAATGGCGACCTTCTTGCCCTTGATCAGATTGAGATCGGCGTCCCGATCGTAATAGACACGCATCAAGAACTCCCCTGCCCTGAGGTTTGCGGCTATGGCTAGGCGGCGTTTGTGCCGCCCGTTCAGCCAAATAGCAAGTGGCGAGCTACATCCGCTCTGGCCCGCGCGAGATGGCGGCAAGCCCCGTGCGCGAGACTTCGACCAGGCCGAGTGGCTGCATCAGCACGATGAACTGGTCGATCTTCGACTGCTTGCCGGTGATCTCGAACACGAAATGCTCGGTCGAGGCGTCGATCACCTGTGCGTGGAAGGCCTCGGCGAGCCGAAGCGCCTCGACCCGTTTCTCGCCTTTGCCGGCGACCTTGACCATCGCGAGCTCGCGCTCGATCGGATTGCCCTTGACCGTGAGGTCGGTCACAGAATGCACGGGGACCAGCCGCTCGAGCTGATGCTGAATTTGCTCGATCACCAGGGGCGTGCCGGTGGTGACGATGGTGATGCGCGAGAGATGCGCCTCGTGCTCGGTCTCGGACACGGTGAGCGACTCGATGTTGTAGCCGCGGCCGGAGAACAGCCCGATGACGCGCGCGAGCACGCCGGGCTCGTTGTCGACCAGCACGGTCATGGTGTGCGTCTCGAGCCGCTCCTCGCGCTTCTCGAGCGGATAGGCCGATCCGGGCTGCGCCATCAGTGCCTTCCTCCTGCCTCAGCCCCGCCGGTATTCTGCGATCCTTTCGCGCCGCCAAGCTCGATCATGCAAAGCGCGATGGCGATGAGAAGATCGAGGCCGGCAGCACGAGCATCAGCCACTCGAATGGCCGCGAAAGCTCCACGGTGCCGACCACGACGCGGGCGAAGATCACGATCAGAACCACGATCACCACCTCGGCCAGCGTCGCCTTGAGCTGGCCAACGCCTTCAACCTTCATCCAGTTCGGCAGCCTCTGCCCATAGCCCTTTGGCAAACTGAAGACGAAGCCGATGGCGATGCCATAGGCAAAGATCACCAACACGATGCCGAACAGGAGGGCGTCGACCGCCTCGAGAGCACGGGCACGACAACCTGCTGGCCTGAGAAGAAGTCGTGCCAGGCGTGATAGAGAAAGGAGCTGCCCTGAAGGAACATGAGCAACGCCTCAGCCATGGCGCCGGCCGAGCCGATCAGCATGATCGCGCGCAAGCCAAGAAGAAACGTCAGCACGTTACGGGTTCCCGACGTCATGCTTAGACCATCACCTTGCCTTCTTCGGTGATGGCGGCCTCGATGTCCTCCTCGGTGAGGTCATCGCCCATAAGCATGTGATTGTGCGCCTCTCCGCTAGGGATCATGGGGAAGCAATTGGCGTGCTTATCGACCCGGCAATCGAATATGACAGGCTTGGGCACCGCGATCATCTCTCGGATGGCGTCGTCGAGCTCCGACGGCTTCTCGGCCCTGATGCCCACGGCCTGATAGGCCTCGGCAAGCTTCACGAAATCAGGCAGCGCGGCAGTGTAGGAATGGGAGTAGCGGCCGCCATGCAGCAGCTCCTGCCACTGGCGGACCATGCCCATATATTCGTTATTCAGAATGAAGATCTTGATCGGCAGGTCGTATTGCGCCGCCGTCGACATCTCCTGCATGGTCATCAACACCGAGGCCTCGCCGGCGATATCGATGACCAGCGAGTTCGGATGGGCGACCTGCACGCCCACGGCAGACGGTAGGCCGTAGCCCATAGTGCCGAGGCCGCCAGAGGTCATCCAGCGGTTGGGTTCTTCGAACTTGAAGAACTGGGCAGCCCACATTTGGTGCTGGCCGACTTCGGTGGTGATGTAGGTGTCGTAGCCGCGGGTCAGCGCATAAAGGCGCTGGATCGCATTTTGCGGCATGATTACATCGTCGCGCTTGCGGTAACGAAGGCATTGGCGCGCACGCCACGCATCGATTTGTGTCCACCACGTCTTGAGCGCGACCTTGTCCACCTTGGGCTTCTTGGCCTGCCAGGCGTCGATCATCTGCTGCAACACATGCGCGCAGTCGCCGACAATGGGTAAGTCCACCTTGACGTTCTTATTGATCGACGAGCGGTCGATATCGACGTGGATCTTCTTCGAGCCCGGCGAGAAGGCGTCGACGCGCCCGGTGATGCGGTCGTCAAAGCGCGCGCCGATGCAGATCATCACGTCGCAATCGTGCATGGCGTTGTTGGCCTCGTAAGTGCCATGCATGCCGAGCATGCCGAGCCACTGCTTGTCGGACGCTGGATAAGCACCGAGACCCATCAGCGTCGAGGTAATGGGAAAGCCCGTCATGCGCACGAGCTCGCGCAGCCGCTGGCTCGCGAGTGGGCCCGAATTGACGATGCCACCGCCGGTATAGAAGATGGGCCGCTTGGCCAAGGCCATGAGATCGACGGCGACTTGGATCGCGCGCTCGTCGCCAACGGTTTTGGGATTGTAGCTCTTGTGCTGCGAGTTGGTGAGCCCGGTATAGTCGCCGCGCGCGAACTGGATGTCCTTGGGAATATCGACGACGACGGGACCGGGACGTCCCGTTCGCGCGACGTAAAATGCCTCGTGCAGAACACGCGACAGAGAGTTCACGTCCTTGACGAGATAATTGTGCTTGGTGCAGGGGCGGGTGATGCCGACCGTGTCGCACTCCTGAAAGGCGTCGTTGCCGATGAGGTGGGTCGGCACCTGCCCGGTGATGCAAACGACGGGGATTGAATCCATCAGCGCATCGGTGAGACCGGTGACGGCATTGGTCGCGCCAGGGCCAGAGGTCACCAGTATGACGCCGACCTTGCCGGTCGAACGTGCATAGCCTTCGGCGGCGTGGGCCGCGCCCTGCTCGTGGCGGACGAGGATGTGCTTGATCCTGTCCTGCTGGAACAGCTCGTCATAGATCGGCAGGACTGCGCCACCCGGATAGCCGAAAATATGCTCGACGCCCTGATCTGCGAGAGCCTGGAGCACCATCTGAGCGCCAGTCATTGCGCGCGACATCTCTAGTCCCACTGACAAAAACCGGCCCAGCGCCTCGGGGCTTGTGGCCGGTCAAAACTCGAGGAATGGCGGAAAAGCCTTAACAAGCGGCGCACCCTAAGGCTTGGCCCGAAGGGGGTCAACGCCGAATACAAATGAATGGCAACTCTTATGGTCATTTGCTTTGCATAAATTATCAGCTCGCCTAGCCAGATGCATTTTTCTTACCGGAAGCGCGCGCTCTGAAAAATGCGCCGGTAGAAACACGGGGTGGACAATGACAGCGCTTCCGCCTATTTGGCTACCGCTTCATGGATCGCGCGGCACAAGTTGGCGTTCCGCGACCCAATAACCCTCTTCCATCCTTCACTTAATGCCGCAGGTCCAAACAGAGCTTCCTGCCGCCAATGGCGCTGAGGTCGAGGCGCGCCCGCCGCACACGTTCTGGGCGCTCACGCTCGGAAGCATGGGGGTCGTGTTCGGCGACATCGGCACGAGCCCCCTTTATGCCTTCCGTGTCGCCTTGGATGCAGCGGCCGAACCAAACGGCATTGTCACACGCGAGATCGTGCTCGGCGTACTGTCGCTCATCCTGTGGGCGCTGATCCTGGTCGTCACCTGTAAGTATGTGCTCATTCTGCTGCGCGCCGACAATAAGGGCGAAGGCGGCACCCTGTCGCTCATGGCGCTAGCCCAGCACGCGCTAGGTCAGGGCCGCATCCGCTTCGCCATGCTCCTTCTCGGCATGCTCGCGGCGTCGCTGTTCTATGGCGATGCATTGATTACACCCGCCATCTCGGTGTTGTCGGCGGTGGAAGGCTTGGAGGTCGCGACACCTGAGCTCCAGCGCTATGTGGAGCCGCTGACCGTGCTGATCCTGGTTGCGCTATTCGCCTTGCAGTCGCGTGGCACGGCGCGCGTCGCGTCGTTTTTCGGACCGGTGATGACGGTGTGGTTTGTGACCATCGCCGCTGCCGGGCTGACCCATATCGCCGACGACCCCACCGTGCTCGCTGCGCTCAACCCTGCGCATGCTGTCAGGTTTCTCTCAAGCCACGGCTATATCGGGCTCGTCACGCTCGGCGCAGTATTCCTTGCCGTCACCGGCGCTGAGGCGCTCTACGCCGATCTCGGTCATTTCGGACGGAAGCCGATCCAGACCGCGTGGCTATTCTTCGTCTTTCCCGCCCTTGTCATCAATTATTTCGGTCAGGGCGCGCTCGTGCTTGCGGACCAAACCGCCATTGTGAACCCGTTCTACCGCATGGTGCCGGAATGGGCGCTCTACCCCATGATTGCCCTCGCCACTGCGGCTACGATCATCGCGAGTCAGGCGGTCATCACCGGCGCCTTCTCTCTTACCAATCAGGCCGTGCAACTCGGGCTTCTTCCGCGTCTCCAGGTCAAGCGCACCTCAGCGACCCAGGCGGGCCAGATCTACATTCCTCGCATCAGGGCCCTCTTATTGATCGGCGTCATCATGCTCGTCTTGATGTTCCGCTCCTCGAGCGGGCTTGCTTCGGCCTATGGCGTTGCGGTGAGCGGCACCATGCTGGCCGACGGGCTCATGGGCTTCACCGTGATTTGGAGAGTGTGGAACCGGTCACTTGCCGTGGCGCTTGCGCTGATGCTGCCGTTCATGGCCATCGACCTCATCTTTCTCGGCGCCAACCTCCTCAAGGTCCCGCAGGGCGGTTGGGTGCCGCTGCTGATCGGTGGCTGCCTTGTCGTGGTCATGCTCACCTGGCGCAAGGGCGCGCACATTCTCGCCCAGAAAACGCGGCGGCTGGAAATGCCGGTCGAGGATCTGATCCGCATGCTGGAAAAGAACCCGCCGCCCCGCGTTCCCGGCACCGCCGTATTCCTCACCGCAGCGCCCGAGAGCACGCCGACCGCGCTGCTGCACAGCCTGAAGCATTACAAGGTGCTGCACGAGAACAACGTCATCCTCACTATCAATGTCGAGAACTTCCCGCGTGTTCCGCCGCAGGAGCGTGTCGTGATGGAGAAGATCGGCGCCCATTTCATGCGCGTTATTCTGCGTTTCGGCTTCATGGAGACGCCGAACATCCCCAAGGCACTCGCTGTCGCGCGCAAAGCCGGATGGAGTTTCGACATCATGTCGACCTCGTTCTTCTTGTCGCGCCGGGCACTGCGTCCCGACGCGCGCTCCGGCATGCCGACCTGGCAAGACCAGCTCTTCATTTTTCTTGCGCAGAATGCCGACGACGCATCGAGTTATTTTCAGCTTCCCACCGATCGCGTGGTCGAAATTGGCACGCAGGTTACTGTCTAGCTGCACGCCCGTTAAGCAATTCGCCGCAGCATGAACCAGAGCGCAATATGGACATTCACCGTTGGGTCGGGTCTAATTCTCGACCGAGTTAGCAGGATTTGCGCCGCCGCTCACGTCGCACGTCTCTGTCCGCCGCGGCCACTCCCATGATGCAGGACACCAAAGTCAGCAGTGCCGTCGAAGGCTCTGGGTCAGATGACGCATCGAGACGCAACTTCTGGGCACTCATGCTCGGCTGCATCGGCGTCGTCTACGGCGACATCGGCACGAGTCCACTCTACGCCTTCCGTGAGTCGGTGTTGGCGGCCGTCGGTCGGAATGCAGCGGCCGGAGAAGACGCGATCCTCGGCATTCTCTCTCTGATCATCTGGGCGCTGATCCTCGTCGTCACAGTCAAATACGTGATTATCCTGCTTCGCGCCGACAACAACGGTGAGGGCGGGACGCTCGCTTTAATGGCTCTCGCGCGTCGTGCGCTCGGGGGAGAGAGCTTCACCATCGTCCTGCTCGGCATGATCAGCGCCGCTCTATTCTACGGCGATGCGATGATCACGCCGGCGCTCTCGGTGCTGTCGGCGGTGGAAGGACTTGAGGTGATAACGCCCACTTTCGCGCGCTTTGTCGTTCCGCTGTCGGTGTTGATCTTGTTTGGCCTGTTTGCGGTGCAATCGCGGGGCACAGCGAGGGTCGCCTCTTTCTTCGGACCGGTTACGCTGGTGTGGTTCATAGTGCTCGCGATCGGCGGGGCCTGGCATGTGGCGCAAAATTTGAGCGTGCTCGCGGCGTTCAATCCGCTTCACGGCGCGAGCTTTCTCCTAACCCACGGCTATGTCGGGCTGCTCACGCTTGGCGCCGTGTTCCTGGTCGTCACCGGCGCCGAGGCACTCTATGCCGACCTCGGGCATTTCGGCCGGGGCCCGATAAAGATGGCCTGGCTCACGGTGTGCCTGCCGGCACTGATGCTCAATTACCTCGGCCAAGGCGCGCTCATACTCGCGGAGCCCAAGGCGATCGCGAACCCGTTCTTCCTGCTCTATCCGCAATGGGGGCTGTTTCCCATGATCGGCCTCGCCACGGCCGCCACCGTAATCGCGAGCCAAGCGGTAATCTCCGGCGCCTATTCGCTGACCCAGCAGGCAGTCCAGCTCGGACTGTTGCCACGGCTCGACATCCGCCACACGTCTGAAGCGCAGTTCGGACAAATCTACATTCCGCGCGTGAACACGCTGCTCCTGATCGGGGTGCTTATTCTTGTGGTGCAGTTCAAGTCCTCCGGGGCGCTCGCTTCGGCTTATGGCATCGCCGTGACGGGCACCATGGTGGTCACGGCAACCATGGCCTTCATCGTCATCTGGAAATATTGGCAATGGCCGATCTGGTGGGCGGCGGCGCTCATGGTGCCTTTCCTCCTGATCGATCTCACGTTTCTTGGCGCCAACCTGCTAAAGGTGTTCAGCGGCGGTTGGGTACCGCTGCTCATCGGTGGCATGGTCATGGTGGTGATGCTCACCTGGCGTAAGGGCGCGCGCATCCTCGCCGCCAAGACGCGGCGGCTCGAGACGCCGATCGACAGCCTGATCGAAGCGCTCGACAAGCGGCAACCCCATAAGGTCCCCGGTACCGCGGTGTTCCTCACCGCAGACCCCTCGAGCGCGCCGACCGCGCTACTTCATAGCCTCAAGCACTACAAGGTGCTGCACGAGCAGAACGTGATACTCACGATTATCACCGAAAATACCCCGCGCGTGCCCGTCGCAGAGCGAATCAGCATCCAACCTCTCGGCAAGTTGTTCACCCGAATGCTGATTCGTTTCGGCTTCATGGAGACGCCGAACATTCCGAAGGCGCTGGCGCTCGCACGCAAGCGCGGGTTGAACTTCGACATCATGTCGACCTCGTTCTTCCTGTCGCGCCGGTCGGTACGTCCTGATCCAAAATCGGGGATGCCCGTGTGGCAGGACCGGCTCTTCATCATCCTTGCCAAGAACGCCGATGACGCATCGAGCTATTTCGGGCTCCCCACCGACCGCGTGGTCGAGATCGGCACGCAAGTCACGGTGTGACGAAGCGGACGACGGCAGCCGCGACGGCCGCATCCGCATCGGGAAACCACTCCCAGTGGGCCATGTAGCGTCTGAGCCAGGTCATTTGCCGCTTGGCATAACGGCGGGTCTCGGTCTTTGCCTTTCCCATGGCGTCCTTGAGGCTAGTGGCACCGGCAAGATAGTCCCTGAGCTCGCGCACCCCATGCGCGCGCATGGCTGGAAGGCCGTCGTCGAGGCCGAGCGCGAGAAGAGCGCGCACCTCTTCAAGCGCGCCGGCCTCGATCATTCGGTCGAATCTCGCCTCGATCGCCGCATAAAGCGACTGGCGCTCAGGCGCGATGACAAACTTCAGCACGGTGTCGGGATCGAGCACGGGCGGCGCGTTGGCGCCTTGCCACTCGGCGAGCGAGACGCCGGTAGCGTCGATGACTTCGAGCGCGCGCACCACGCGTTGGGTATCGCTTGGCCTGACCCTGGCCGCCATGGCGGGATCGCGCGCCACAAGCTCCCGATGCAGCTCGCCAGTCCCAAGCAGCTCGGCCTGCGCGCGCCAATGGGCGTGGACCTCAGGCGGAATGTCAGGAACCGGAGCCAAGCCCTCGAGCAAAGCCTTGAAGTAGAGGCCTGTGCCGCCGACCAGGATCGGCACGCTGCCTTCGCTGCCCGCGTCAGCTATCGCCCGCGCAGCATCCTCGAGCCAGCTTCCGACCGAATAGGCGTCGCGCGCAGAAATGATTCCGTAGAGACGATGCAGAGCGCGGTCCATGTCCGCCTGCGAGGGCCGCGCCGCCAGCACATCAAGCTCGCGATAGACCTGCATCGAGTCGGCATTGATGACGGCGCCGCGCAAGCGCGAAGCTAGTGCAAGGGCGGCGGCAGACTTGCCGCTCGCGGTCGGCCCGGCAATGAGAATGCAAGAGGGCGTCAGGGCCTAGCTCGTCGGCACGGCGACAAATCGGAGCTCGCCCTTGGCGTCGGACAGCAGGAACAGGATCTGCTTCCGCCCAGACTTCCTGACCGCAAGTAGTCGCGCTTTGACGTCCTGCGGCTCCTTCACCTTCTCCTGAGTCACCTCGACGATCACGTCGCCTGGCTTCACGTTCTTCTGCGCCGCCGGGCTGTCGGGCTTCACCTCGGTGATGACCACGCCTTCGACCGATTTGCCAATGCCATATTGGCTGCGCAGCTCGTTGGTCAATGGCGCAATAGATAGGCCGAGCAGGTCCTCCTTCTCAGGCTCGCTTTGCGGCTGTTCCTCCTCGCCCTTGAGCGTATCTGCGGCTTCTTCCTCCTCGGGCATCCTCCCGACCGTGACGGTCACGTCGACGGTCTGGCCTTTGCGGAGGAGCTCGATTGGAACGGCCTTACCGATAGCGGTCGCGGCGACAGCGCGCGGCAGGCTGCGCATATTCTCGATGGGCTGCCCGTCGAATTTGAGGATCACGTCGGAAGGCTCGATGCCTGCGGCGGCCGCCGGGCTGTCGGGGGTGACCTTGGCGACCAGAGCGCCGGTCGGTTCTTTCAGCCCGAGGCTGGTGGCGATTTCATCGGTCACGTTTTGCACATGCACGCCGAGCCAGCCGCGCCGCGTCTCGCCAAATTGCTTGAGCTGATCGACCACCTGCACGGCGCTGTTCGATGGCACGGCGAAGCCGATGCCGATCGAGCCACCGCTCGGCGAGATGATCGCGGTGTTCACGCCGATTACCTGCCCGTCCATGTTGAACAACGGACCGCCAGAATTGCCGCGATTGATAGCGGCGTCGGTCTGGAGGAAGTCGTCGTACGGCCCGGCATTGATGTCGCGCTTGGTGGCAGAGATGATGCCGACCGTGACGCTGCCGCCAAGCCCGAAGGGATTGCCGATCGCCATCACCCAGTCGCCGACCCGCATCTTTGCGGAATCGCCGAAGCTGACCGCATGGAGCGGCTTCTTCGGCTCGACCTTGAGAAGCGCGAGGTCGGTCTTGGGATCGTGACCCAGGATCTTCACCACCTTGAGCTTGGTGCCGTCGGTGAAGTTGATGATGATCTCGTCGGCGCCCTCGATCACATGATTGTTGGTGACGATCAGGCCTGACGGGTCGACGACGAAGCCGGAGCCGAGCGAGCTCACCTTGCGCGGCAAACCTTCCTTGTCCTCGTCGTCGAAGAAATCGTCGAAGAACTCCTCGAATGGCGAGCCCTTCGGACCAGGCCCGGTCTGCGTGCCCTCGGCACTGCCCTTCAACGTCTGCGTGGTCGAGATGTTGACCACGGTGTCCTGCAGGCCTTCGGCAACGTCGGCGACCGATTCAGGACCACGCGCGAGGCTCGGCGTAGCAATAAGGGGCGTTCCGGCAAGAATCACGAACGATGCTGCGGCGTAGCACCAACGCCGAAGGCTTGGCATGGAGAGAAGGGCCCGACCGCCATTCGCCTGCATCGATTGAAGTCTCCTCGCGCGCCGTCATCTGAAGTCGAACTTCCGCCATTTTAGCGGAAATCCAAGGGAAAGCACTTTCCGTCGCAAAAACCGCGTCGAGCGCTAGCCGCGTATCAACCAGATCAGAACGACGCCTCCGGCAACCGCGAGCGCGCCGCCAAGCCTGAGCGACGTCTCCGGAATTTCCGCGGTTGCTTCCAACATCTTACGTCCGAACCGCGGCGCAAGTGCCCAGAGCGACCCCTCGATGACGAGAACGAGCCCGAACGCAACGGCGAGGTCGCTCATGTCGCAAGCGCCATTCCTGGTCCACTAGCTGCCTGGCCTTACGGCGCCTGCCGGGCTTCCGGACGCGCTTGTTCGGCCGAAACATCGTGCTGCGGCTGGACAGCACCGCCGGCAGCCGCGCCTTGTTCGGTGTCGGGGTTAGAGCCGTTGTCCGCCGGCGCAGCGGGCTTCTCGGCGGGTTTCGAGGGCGCCGGGCTCGGAGGCTGCGCCGTCTTTCCGGTGTCGCCGTTGAAATACTGGAAGAATTGGGAGTCGGGGCTCAGTAAAAGCCGCGTGCCGTCCGATTTCAGTGAAGCCTCGTAAGCCTGCATCGACCGGTAGAAGGCGAAGAAATCGGGGTCCTTGTTGAAGGCGTCGGCGTAGATACGGTTGCGCTCGGCGTCGCCGTCGCCGCGAATTCTCTCTGATTCTCCAGTGGCTTCGGCCTTGATCACCGTCACCTGCCGGTCGGCGTCGGCG
>DATFVO010000031.1:0-10456 GCA_035260265.1 Methyloceanibacter sp. | reverse complement strand
AAGGAAGGCGACACCGTCAAGCGCACCGGCGCCATCGTCGAGGTGCCGGTCGGCAAGGGCCTACTCAGCCGCGTGGTGGATGCGCTCGGCAACCCGATCGACGGCAAGGGCCCGATCGAATTCAGCGAGAAGCGCCGCGTCGACGTGAAGGCGCCGGGCATCATCCCGCGCCAATCGGTGCACGAGCCGATGCAGACTGGCCTCAAGGCCATCGATGCGCTGATCCCCATCGGCCGCGGCCAGCGCGAGCTCATCATCGGCGACCGGCAGACCGGGAAGACCGCCATCATTCTCGACACCATTCTCAACCAGAAATCGGTCAACGCACTCAACGATGAGAAGACCAAGCTCTATTGCATCTACGTCGCCGTCGGCCAGAAGCGCTCGACCGTTGCCCAGTTCGTCAAGGTGCTGGAGGACAATGGCGCGCTACCCTACTCGATCGTGGTCGCCGCCACTGCCTCGGACCCGGCGCCGATGCAGTACCTCGCGCCCTTCTCTGGCTGCGCCATGGGTGAATATTTCCGCGACAACGGCATGCACGCGCTAGTCACCTATGACGATCTTTCCAAGCAAGCCGTAGCCTATCGCCAGATGTCGCTTCTGCTCCGCCGCCCGCCAGGACGTGAGGCCTATCCTGGCGACGTGTTCTATCTCCACTCGCGCCTGCTGGAGCGTGCCGCCAAGCTCAACAAGGATAATGGCTCAGGCTCGCTGACCGCCCTCCCCGTGATCGAGACGCAGGCGAACGACGTGTCGGCCTATATCCCGACCAACGTCATATCCATAACCGACGGTCAGATCTTCCTCGAGACCGACCTGTTCTATCAGGGCATCCGACCCGCGGTGAACGTGGGTCTCTCGGTCTCTCGCGTGGGCTCCGCCGCCCAGGTCAAGGCGATGAAACAGGTGGCCGGCAAGATCAAGGGCGAGCTTGCCCAATATCGCGAGATGGCGGCCTTCGCCCAGTTCGGCTCCGACCTCGACGCCACCACCCAGCGCCTGCTCAACCGTGGCGCGCGGCTGACCGAGCTCCTGAAGCAGCCGCAATTCTCCCCGATGAAGGTCGAGGAGCAAGTCGTGGTGATCTATGCCGGCGTGAATGGCTATCTCGACCCGCTTAAGGTCTCGGACGTGCAACGCTTCGAGACCGAGCTGCTCCGCTATATGCGCGCCGAGCATACCGACATTCTCGACTCGATCCGCGACAAGAAGGAAATCAGCAAAGAGACCGGCGAGAAGCTGAAAGCGGCGGTCGACAAGTTCGCCAAGGCCTTCGCGTGAGTGACCCATGCCGTCTCTGAAGGACCTGCGTAAGCGCATTGCCTCTGTCAAGGCGACGCAGAAGATCACCAAGGCCATGCAGATGGTGGCTGCGGCGAAGCTAAGGCGTGCGCAAAGCGCGGCCGAGGCAGCGCGGCCTTATGCCTCGCGCATGGAAACGGTGCTCGCCAACCTCGCCACGGCGCTGCAGGGCCGCGAAGGCGGTCCTCCGTTGATGGTGGGCACCGGCAAGGAAGCCGTTCACCTGCTCGTGGTCTGCACCGCCGAGCGCGGACTGTGCGGCGCCTTCAACTCGGCCATCGTGCGGCTCGCCCGCGAGCACATCAACCGCCTGCTGGCTGACGGCAAGCAGGTGAAGATTCTGATCGTGGGGCGAAAGGGCTACGACCAGCTCAAGCGGCTCTACGCCCCGCTCATCATCGAGACGATCGAGTTCAGGGGCGTACGGCAGCTCGCCTTTGAGCATGCCGAAAAGGTCTCGGACAAGATCCTTGAGCTTTACGGCACCGGCACCTTCGATGTCGCCACGCTGTTCTTCTCGCGCTTCCGCTCCGTCATCAGCCAAATACCGACGGCACAGCAAATCATCCCGGCGACGATCCCGGCCGAGGCCGCTTCGCAAGAGGCAGCGCTCGGCGGCGCGGTCTACGAATACGAGCCGGACGAAGCCGAAATCCTGACGGACCTCCTGCCGCTGAACATCACCGTCCAGGTCTTCAAGGCTTTGCTCGAGAATGCAGCCTCTGAGCAGGGCGCGCGCATGAGCGCCATGGATAACGCAACCCGCAATGCCGGCGACATGATCGGCAGGCTGACGCTTAACTACAACCGTACCCGCCAGGCGATGATCACCAAGGAACTGATCGAGATCATCTCTGGCGCGGAAGCATTATGATACAGGCAGTAAGCTATGCATGAGCCGAAAAGGAAGTCCGAGATGGCCCGCAAGTCTCCTGTGGTCGCCGAGACCAAGAAGCAAGAGAAGAGGATCGCCGAGGGCGTGGGACCCAAGGGCCATGTGCGGCAGGTCATGGGCGCCGTGGTCGACGTGCAGTTCGAAGACCATCTGCCCGAGATTCTCAACGCGCTCGAGACCGAAAACCACGGCAACCGGCTTGTGCTCGAGGTCGCCCAGCATCTCGGCGAGAACACTGTGCGCACCGTCGCCATGGATTCGACCGAAGGCTTGGTGCGCGGCCAGGAGGTTGTCGATACCGGCGAGCCGATCGCTGTCCCGGTGGGCGACGAGACGCTCGGCCGCATCATGAACGTGGTGGGTGAAACGGTTGACGAGGCAGGCCCGATCAAGACCGCCGAGAAGCGCCCGATCCACCAGCCTGCACCATCCTATGTCGATCAGTCGACCGAAGCCGAAATCCTCGTCACCGGCATCAAGGTCGTCGATCTGCTCGCGCCTTACGCCAAGGGCGGCAAGATCGGCCTGTTTGGCGGCGCTGGCGTCGGCAAGACCGTGATCATCATGGAGTTGATCAACAACATTGCCAAAGCCCATGGCGGATATTCAGTGTTCGCCGGCGTCGGCGAGCGCACGCGCGAAGGCAACGACCTCTATCACGAGATGATCGATTCCGGCGTTAACAAGGACCCACGAAAGGACGGGACGGCTAAGGGCTCGAAATGTGCGCTGGTCTACGGCCAGATGAACGAGCCGCCAGGCGCCCGTGCCCGCGTCGGCCTCTCGGGACTGACCGTAGCCGAATATTTCCGCGACCAGGGCCAGGACGTGCTCTTCTTCGTGGATAACATTTTCCGCTTCACGCAAGCAGGCTCGGAGGTATCGGCGCTGCTCGGCCGCATTCCCTCGGCCGTGGGCTACCAGCCGACGCTCGCCACTGATATGGGTGCGTTGCAGGAGCGCATCACCACGACGCAGAAGGGCTCGATTACTTCGGTGCAGGCAATCTACGTGCCTGCCGACGACCTGACCGACCCCGCGCCTGCCACGTCCTTTGCCCATCTGGATGCTACGACCGTGCTGTCGCGCGGCATCGCCGAGAAGGGCATCTATCCCGCCGTGGACCCACTCGATTCAACTTCGCGCATGCTCGATCCGCGCATCGTCGGCGAGGAGCACTACCAGGTCGCCCGCCGCGTGCAGGAGATCCTCCAGCGCTACAAGGCGCTCCAGGACATCATCGCCATTCTCGGCATGGACGAGCTGTCGGAGGAGGACAAGATCACGGTTGCGCGCGCGCGCAAGATCGAGCGCTTCCTGTCGCAGCCCTTCCATGTGGCTGAGGTGTTTACCGGCTCTCCCGGCGTGTTCGTGGATCTCGCCGACACCATCAAGGGCTTCAAGGGGCTGTGTAACGGCGACTACGATCATCTGCCTGAGGCCGCCTTCTACATGGTCGGCACTATCGAGGAGGCTGTCGCCAAGGCCGAGAAGCTCGCCGCCGAGGCCGCTTAAGAATGCCTAACGCCTTCAAATTCGAGCTGGTGTCGCCCGAGCGGCTGCTCGTGTCAGGCGATGTCGAGCAGGTGGTCGTGCCTGGGGCAGAGGGCGAAATGACCGTGCTCGCGCATCACGCGCCGCTTCTGACCACGCTCCGGCCCGGGCTGCTCGATATCGGTTATCCAGGCGGAGAGCATAAGCGCTATTTCGTGCGCGGCGGTTTTGCCGAGGTGAGCCCCGCTGGGCTCATCGTCCTTGCCGAGACTGCTATCGACCTTATCGAGCTCGACTCGGCTCAGCTTAACCAGGCGATCAAGGACAGCGAGGAGGACGTGGCCGACGCCGCTGACGATAGCGCCCGCGACCGCGCGCAGACCAAGCTCGACCACCTTCGCCAGGTGCAAAGCACCCTTAATCTCTAGCGTCCGCAAGGCCGGGAACCGATTTCCCGCAAAAAGCCTTCCTTAAAACGCCTAATCCACGTGCCATTAGGGCGTGGCGGCCAGCTCTTGCTATAAGAAGCCCAAACGAAGAACAGGCCGGCCACACTCTTGAGGGAGCGAGGGCGGACAAGGGATATGCAGCAAAAGACCCAGCCGAAACGCGTCCGATCCCTAAGCTTCGGTATCGAGCGGCTTGGCCTTACCGCCCTGCGCTATCCGCTCGTCGTTGCGGTTATTGTTGCCGCCATCACCGTGATGGCAGGCCTCGGCTACTCGAGGTTGCGGGTGGACGATTCGCTCTCCGAGCTGTTCCGTACAGACACGCCGGAGTTCCGCGACTACGAAACCATCTCCAAGCGCTTTCCTTCGAGCGAATACGACGTCCTCATCGTGGTAAGCGGGGACAAGCTGCTCGAGCGGAAATCGATCCAGGCGCTCCGCGAACTCATCATCAATCTGCAATTCGTGGATGGCATGGCGGGCGAGGTCTCGCTGTTCTCGGCCCGCGAGGCGCCAGAGCCCGGTAAGGTTCCCGGACCCGTCGTCCCCGCCAAGCTTCCAACCGGCGCGGACTACGCCAAGCTTATCCACCAAGTCCGCAACAATGAGATCATCAAGGGCAAGCTGCTTTCCGATGATGGCACCCTCACGCTCATCCTGCTCGCGCTCGATCGCCAGGTCGTCGAGGAGAAGGGACTAAACTCGGTCGTTCAGCAGATTCACGACACTGCAGCGGAGGAGCTGAAAGGCACCGACCTCAAAATGCAGCTTTCCGGCGCGCCGGTGATGCAGCTTGAGATCAGGAACGCGGTCGAGCGAGACCGATTCAAGTACAATGTGCTCGGCTTTCTGTTCGGCGCGGTCATCGCCTACGCCTTCTTCCGGCGCTTCTCCTTGATGATCATCGCCGCGCTGCCGCCTGTGATCGCCATCATCTGGTCGCTTGGCCTGTTCGGCTGGCTCGGCTTCAAGCTCAATCTGTTCCTCAATGTCATGATCCCGTTGATCATGGTGCTCGGATTCTCGGATTCGATGCAACTCACGGTTGCCATGCGCAACCGGCTGCTTGAGGGAGACCGCCGCATCAAGTCTGCGCGCTATGCGGTGCTCGTGGTGGGTCCGGCTTGCGTGCTCGCCACCGCCACGGCGGCAGCCTCGTTCATCGCGCTGTTGTTCTCGGATTCAGCGCTGATCAGGACCTTCGGCATTGCCGGCGCCTTGTCCACGGTCATCGCCTTCATCGTCGGTATCTCGCTCGTTCCGCTGCTCACCCGTGCGCTGATTCCGCGCACTGCGCGGGCCTATGCCGCCAATCTCAAGCGCCACGACCGGGCGATGAATGCGCTGAAGGCGTTCTGTGGCAAAATCGCCGAGTTTGGCGTTCGCCGTCCACATCTCGTCGTCACCCTCGGCCTCCTGGTCGTGGTCGGTTTTGGCGCCATCTATGGGACGCTGCCGCCGCGCTATCGCCTCGCCGACCAGGTCCCCGACCGCGAGCAGGCCGTTGCCGCAAGCGAGCAATTGGACGCCAAGCTAACCGGCGCCAATCCGCTGCACGTGATGATCGACTATCCCAAGGGCAAATCCCTTTACGATCCCGACGTGCTCAAGGTCATCGGGGATGTCCACTCGATCGTCGAGACGCAGTCGGGCGTGGGCAATGTCTGGTCCATCGAGACGCTTCGCCGCTGGCTCGCCAAGACGCAAGAGGACACGCCGGAGCGGCTCAAGGAATATGTCGATATCCTGCCAGACTATCTGACCAAGCGCTTTCTCGATCCGGCCGACAATTCCGTGGTGGTCACCGGGCGCATCCCCGATATCGACGTGAGCAACCTCCTGCCTGTCATCGAGAAGCTCGACGGCAAGCTGAATGTCGTGCGCGATGCTCATCCCGATTATCGCATCGTCGTCACAGGGCTGTCGGCCATCGCCGCGCGCAACAGCGCGACGATGATCGGCAAGCTCAATGCGGGCCTCACCACCGAAATTGTGTTTATTTGCATCTTTTTGGGGCTCGCCTTCCGCTCGATCATGGTGTCGATCGTCACTGTGCTGCCGACCCTGTTCCCTGTGTTCACTGCCGGCGCCGTGCTCGCCGCCTCGGGCGAAGGGCTGCAATTCGCAAGCATCGTGGCTCTGATCGTGGCTTTCGGCTTGTCACTCAACGCCGCCGTGCACTACCTCAATCGTTTGCGGCTCGAGGATCGGCCGGGGGAGAACCCCGCTATCGGTGTCGAGCGTGCCACAGTGCTTATCGGCCCCGCGCTCGTGCTTACGTCTTTGATCCTCGCGTTTGGTCTCGGCGTCACGATCTTATCGGACCTGCCTTCATTGCGGCTGTTCGGGAAACTTTCGGCGCTGACCTTGGTCGCCGCTCTGATAGGCGATCTTCTGCTTCTGCCTGCTAGCGTTCTGCTCTATCGGCGCTTCATACGACGTCTACGGCCGGCCCCAGCTCACAAGAGGGCGCGGGCCTGAGACCGTCGTGCTCAGTCGAGCAGCGCGACTAGTTCCCTGATTACGCGCTCATAGACATCGCGCTTGAACGGCACGACCAGCGCGGGGAGCTCCGCAAGCGGAGCCCAGCGCCAGGCGTCGAATTCCTGCTCATGACCTTTGCGCGGACTGAGGTCGATTTCGCTCTCAGGACCCTCAAAGCGAGCGGCAAACCACATCTGCTTCTGGCCGCGATAGCGACCTTCCCAGGCAATACCCAAAAGCTCGTCGGGGATATCGTAGGTTAGCCAATCGCGGGTGCGCGCGAGGATGCGAATCGAGCGTACGCCGGTCTCTTCCTCAAGCTCGCGGCGTGCGGCATCTTCGGGGTTCTCGCCTTGATTGAGACCACCTTGCGGCATTTGCCACCACGTCCCGGGGCCTTCAGGCTCTTCCGGGTGATCCGTGCGCCTGCCGATAAACACGTGATTGTCGCCGTTGAGCAGCATCACGCCAACGCAAGGCCGATAGGGCAGCGCCTCTCGTTCGATCATGATATGTAAATCAGCTTTGCCGCTGTGACCGCACCACGGCGCTTACGGGCACGAGCACGATGCCTTTGCTTTGCAGCTTTGCTGCCCAGTCAGCCAGTTGCTTGGCAGTGCCAAGTTTGACTTTCACCACAGCGATTGCGGCCCCTCGCTCCTTGGCAGTCGCTTCGAGCTTCGCCAGTTGTACGGCTATATCACTGCCGTCGCTCTGGACGGTGGCTACGGCATAATCGAGGCCGATCGTGCTGCCAATTTGGCTCGTGGTCGATGCATGCACGCTGCCGTCATCAACATAAAGAAGGCCACGCTTCTTGAGTTCCTCGAGCACCGGCGTGAGCGCTTCCTGCGACGCCTCGAATTTGGCTCCCATGAGATTGGTGACGCCGACATAGCCCGTGTATCGCGACATCATCCATTGCAAGCGCTTCATGTTCTCTCCGGGTGGAAGGCTCGTGAGCAGTGTGTGTGCGCCTGGATTCTCCGTCGGATAATTGTTCGGCTCGAGGGGAATTTGCAGCAGCACTTCATGGCCGTCGGCACGGGCATACTTGACTGCGTCCTGTAAAGACCGGCCATAGGCGCCGTAGGCTATGCTCACTGGACCGGGCAATCCCTTGATCACGCTCGCAGGCGGGCTGTCCGGAAGGCCGAGGCCGACGAGGAGCACGGCAACGCGCGGCGGCCCTCCAGTCCCGTTGCCCGCATAGGACGACGGGCGGGCGTAGACCTCAATCGGGCGCCTGCCATCTGTGGCAACCTTGGGCAGCGGACCGTATTGAGACTCTTCGACTAACTCCGCGACCGGGACCTCGGGAAGCGTCACCGGTCCAGCCTCGTTTGCTGGGGGCGAAGGCAACGCCGTTGCCGGCTTCGCAGCATCGGCGGCCGGCGGAGTGGCCTCATTCCCGAGCGCTGCCTGCTTCTCCTCGGGGCTTGTTGCCGGCGTCTCTTGTGAAGCGGGGGCCGAGGCTTGCTCTTCTGGAGATTCTGACGGCGGTGCAGCTGGTGTAGCCTGCGGGGAAGGCGCCGAGGCATCTTGGCCAGTTCCAGGCTCGGTGGCTGGAGCTTGCGGCTGACCAGACGGCCCGGCGACCGCAAAGCCCGGCGGGAGGTCCACGTTGGAACCGGAGGTTTGCGCGCCAGGAGCCGGCGGTTGAGCTTCGGCTGCTGGGGGAATGCCTTCTGCCGCAGGTTTCTGGCTCGCCTCTGATGGCGGAGTCGGTGCCGACTCAGACGTGGAGGCAGAACCCTCGGCCGATTCACCCGCGCCAGGGGCTGTTGCCGGCTCGATTTGCAGAACAGCTACGGGTCCGCTCGACTCGCTTCCCGGAAAGAATGCGAGCCACGCGATACCAAGCACGAGCGTCCAAAATACGATGCCAGCGGTTACGGCCAGCGCCTTCATCTTGCCTTTACCTCCCCGCCCGCCGGCCCGGTCGTAGGGCTGAGCCTCCTCTCTCCGGCGGCCATTATCATTGTGATGGCCGGTCCTTCCGACCTTGTCGGCCCAGGCGCCGTATCTAGTTGGCCTCGGCCTTCTTCTTAGCCTCCGAGTCTACCGATTTGATGCCATGCAACAGATCGATCGCGTAGTTGAGTTGCGTGTCCTTCGCCTTGTCCGGCGACACATAGGACGAGCTTCCGGACTCTTCCTGATCGGCTTTGACGTTGTGGGCCTCATCGTCGCCCTTGAGATGTCCGCGCAGGTTGGCCTCGCCGCGGGTGCTTTGGGCTTCGGCCTTCTGCTTGAGATCGTCGGGTAGTTCCTCCTCGACCACAGCCTCGGGCTCGATGCCCTTGGCCTGAATGGAGCGGCCTGACGGCGTGTAGTAGCGCGCAGTGGTGAGCCTCAGCGCGCCGTTAGAGCCAAGAGGAATAATGGTTTGCACCGAGCCTTTGCCAAACGAGCGGGTGCCGACGATGGTCGCCCTGTGGTGATCCTGGAGCGCACCGGCCACGATCTCGGATGCCGAGGCCGAGCCGCCATTGATCAGCACCACGAGCTGCTTCCCGTCAGCAAAGTCGCCCGCCCGGGCATTCGACCGCTGCGTCTCCTCAAGATTGCGCCCGCGGGTCAGCACGATCGCGCCTTGATCGAGGAATGCATCCGAAACCGAGATGGCCTGGTCAAGCAGACCGCCTGGATTGTTGCGGAGATCGATGACGTACCCTTTGAGATTCGGACCGAGCTGTTTCTTCAGATCCTCGATCGCCTTCTGCAAATTGGCGGTGGTTTGCTCATTGAAGGTGGTAATGCGGATATAACCTATGTCACCGCCTTCGACGTCGTATTTCACCGGGTTGATGTGGATCACGTCGCGCACGACCTTCACATCGAAGGGATCGTCCACGCCCTTGCGTACAACGGTGAGCGTGATCGGCGAGTTGACCGGCCCGCGCATCTTCTCGACCGCGTCTTGCAGTGTGAGGCCGAGAATCTGCTCTTTGTCGAGATGGGTAATTAGGTCGCCGCTCATCAGCCCGGCGCGTGCGGCCGGCGTATCCTCGATGGGGGACACGACCTTGACTACGCCGTTCTCCATGGTGACCTCGATGCCAAGCCCCCCAAACTCGCCACGGGTTTGCACCTGCATGTCGCGGAAATGCTTGGGATTGAGATAGGCCGAATGCGGGTCAAGCGCGGTCAGCATACCGTTAATGGCGGCCTCGATCAGCTTGGCATCGTCGGGTTTCTCAACATAGTCGGAGCGCACGCGCTCAAGGACCTCGCCGAATAGATCGAGCTGGCGATAAATCTCCGAATTGGCGGCCGATGCTGACTGGCTTCGCGCCAAGCTCACCATCGTCGAACCGGCAGCGAGCACGGCCAACACCAGAAGCGCCCACAGCGCGTATTCGGATTTCCGCATCATCCTTGCACCTTTTCGGAAGCCTCGGCCCACCATGGGTCAGGGTCTATTGGCCTGCCGTCCTTCCTGAATTCGATATAGAGGACGGGGCGCACACTATCATGGCCTTGGCCCGGTATTGCCGAGTTCCCCATCACCGCGATGGGCTCGCCGGCAAGGACAAACTGGCCGAGGCTTACGTCTATACGGCTCATCCCCGCAAGCAAAACATGATAGCCTCCGCCTGCATTGATGATCAAGAGTTGCCCATAAGAGCGGAACTCGCCCGCATAGACTACCCAACCGTCGGCCGGCGCGGTAATGCGAGCTTCCGGCCGCGTCTGTAGCGAAATCCCCTTGACTGTGCCTCCAGAGGCGTCCGCATCGCCGAACCGCTTGATGCGCCGCCCCTGGGCCGGCATGCGCAGACTGCCCTTGGCTGCGTCGAACGGCATCGCGGGCTTCAGCCGGTCA
>DATFVO010000030.1:0-2040 GCA_035260265.1 Methyloceanibacter sp. | reverse complement strand
GCTTGGACTGGTGCCGAAGCAGATATCGACGGGCGACCGCACGATCCTCGGCAGCATATCGAGGCGTGGCAATCGCTACCTGCGCGTTCTGTTCGTGCAAGCCGCGTGGGTCGTGTTGGTGAGATTAAAGCAGTGGGAGCGCTATGGCCTCAAATCTTGGATTGAGGCCGCCAAAAAACGATTGCACCACAACGTGCTGGCGATTGCGCTTGCCAACAAGCTCGCCCGCATCGCCTGGGCGGTTCTCAACAAGGGGCGCGCCTTCGAGTGCGTCAAGAGAGATGCGATGGCGTCCCGACCTGCTTGATCTTCGCGCCGTGCTCGGGCCCGTCAAGGCGTGGCCTGGCAACGCCGGAGCGAGAGGCAAGGCCAGCGCGACGGCCAGCCTTGACGGCCCCTTGCGCGCGGCGCGCCGGCACGCGCAGGCCGGGACGAAGGAACGACCGCCAGTGCACGAACAAAGGAACAGTACGACGAGAGGAGCTATCGATGGCGTAATCAATAGCCCTTACCCGCCGAGGTCTGCGAGAGGATGAGACGAGATGGAGGATCGGTCTTCCCGGCGCATGCGAACACTGGTGGCACGAATGGCCCGCTCGAGGCCTAGTGTCCTGATCGAGAAATTTATTAGATCATGTTGACCTGTTCGGGAGGCATGATCAATGGGGAAGCCTGCGGTTGCGATCGAGTTGACACCTGCGGAGCGTCGGGAGCTTGAAGGCTTGGCCGGGCGTCGTCGGACTGCGCAAGGATTGGCGCGGCGGGCGCGGATTGTGCTGCTTGCCGCCGATGGGCTTGAGAACAAGGACATCTGCGCTGAATTGGCGGTCGATGCGAATACGGTCGGCAAGTGGCGGCGGCGCTATGCGGAGCGTCGGCTGGATGGGCTGATGGACGAGCCGCGTCCAGGCGCGCCGCGCCAGATCGGCGACGAGGAGATCGCCCAGACGATCCGGCTAACCCTGGAGACGACGCCACGGCACGCGACGCATTGGTCGCTGCGCTCGATGGCGGCGGCGGTTGGTTATGCCCCCTCCACGATCCATCGGATCTGGAAGGCTTTTGGCTTGCAGCCGCATCGGGTCGAGACCTTCAAGCTCTCGACCGATCCGCTGTTTGTCGAGAAGGTGCGCGATATTGTGGGGCTATATATGGCACCGCCTGAGCGGGCCCTGGTGCTCTGCGTTGATGAGAAGAGCCAGATCCAAGCCCTTGATCGGACCCAACCGCTTTTGCCGATGCGCCCGGGACAAGCGGAGCGGCGCAGCCATGACTACACACGCCATGGGACCTTGTCGCTGTTCGCCGCTCTCGATGTGGCCACCGGAACGGTGATTGGCAAATGCTTTGCGCGACATCGAGCGCGCGAGTTCCTGAAGTTCCTGCGCGAGATCGAGGGCAATGTCCTGCCCAACCTCGACATCCACCTGGTGATGGACAACTCCTCAACCCACAAGACGCCGGCGATCCGCAGCTGGCTCGCCAGACACCCGCGCTGGCAGGTTCACTTCACCCCGACCTCAAGCTCCTGGATCAATCAGGTCGAGCGATTCTTTGCCAATCTGACCGAACATCAGATCCGGCGCGGCGTGCACCGCTCAACCCGCCAACTGGAAAAGGCCATTCGGGACTACATCAAGATCGTCAATGACGACCCAAGACCCTTCCGCTGGACCAAGTCGGCAAATGACATCCTCGCCTCGATCAAGCGCTTCTGCCTGACCACCATGAAAATCGCCGACACTCAGGCCCAACTCCTCAAAACTTCGGAATCAGGACACTAGAGCGTGTTCCGTTCATTTCGATCCAGACCTTCGTGATGAGCACGGCCTCTATTTGCGGCACGGCGGGACTCCCTCTCCCCTGCGGGGAGAGGGAGCAGGCCGTGCTCGCGGCATGTCCGTGACTCCATTCGACCGAAACTTGCTTTAGTCTTGGCTACGCTCACAGCTCGCGCAGCGCATTGAACTGCGCCACGTAACCGGAGGCATCGATGCGCACGCCGATCACGGTCGTGCGCTTGGACTTGAGTGCGCCGCT
>DATFVO010000029.1:0-8049 GCA_035260265.1 Methyloceanibacter sp. | reverse complement strand
TGGTGGAGCCGAGGGGGATCGAACCCCTGACCTCAGCAGTGCGATTGCTGCGCTCTCCCAACTGAGCTACGGCCCCAGAAGCGAGGCATTTAGGGATCGGCCTTAGAATCTGTCAAGCGAGCCAAGGCTTAACCCTTCCTCCTCCTCTTGCCCTGATCGCCGCCTCTCAGCTACATGGTCCGACCAAGGTGAGGAGGTCTTTGATGGTACCCCTGATCGGATTCATTGTTCTCGTCATCGACCTCTATATCTGGGTCGTGATTATCGGCGCGATCCTGAGCTGGCTGATCGCCTTCAACGTGGTCAACACGCAGAACCGCTTCGTCTACTCCGTGGCGGACATGCTGTACCGCCTGACCGAGCCGGCGCTCAGACCGATCCGGCGCGTCCTTCCCAATCTCGGTGGCATCGACATCTCGCCGGTGATCTTGATTCTCTTCCTGCTTTTCATTCGGGACGTGGTCCTGCTTGGCTGGATCCTGCCCCTGTTCGCCCCATCCGCGGTTTGAGCGAGCTCAAGCTTCGTCGCATGAAGGACGGCGTGATGGTGCCGGTGCGGCTCAAGCCTAAATTCGCGCGCGACGAGATCGCAGGTATCGAGAATTTCGGCGGCGAGACTGTCTTGAAAGCCCGCGTGCGGGCGCTGCCGGAGCAGGGCCGCGCCAACGAAGCGCTGGAGCGGCTCGTCGCGGCATGGCTGAAAGTGCCGACCTCTTCCGTAAAAGTGGCGCAAGGCGGCAAGTCGCGGGCAAAGCAAGTGCTGATCCAAGGCGACGCCGACCAGCTCTCGCGCCTGCTCGAAGCGAAGCTAGGTGCGCTCACTGAGCGCTGAGGCGATCTCCTCGACAATGGCCTCGGCTGCTTTGCGCGGGTCGGGCGCGCGCGTGATTGGACGGCCAACCACGAGGTAATCGGCTCCCGCCTTGATGGCCGCGGCCGGTGTCATGACGCGTGTCTGGTCTTGGGTGTCCTCGCCGTCCTGGCGGATGCCTGGGGTCACTATCAGAGATTGCCGCAATCGCTCGCGCAAAGCGCGCGCCTCTTGCGCTGAGGCGATGATCCCGTCGAAGCCGCCGTCGCGCGACATCATGGCGCGACGCTGCACCACGGCAAGCGGCGCCTCGTCGATGCCGTGCTCGGCGAGATCGGCGCGCGACAGGTTGGTGAGCACCGTGACGCCCAGAAGCTTGAGCGGCGCGTCGCCCCGGCCGCGCACCGCGGCTGCGATGGTCTTGCGATCCATGGCATGCACGGTGAGGAACGCGGCGCCGCTTTGCGCGATCGTTGCTGTCGCGCGCTCGACGGTGGCCTCGATATCGAGGAGCTTTGCGTCGACAAACACCGAGCGGCCCGCCTGCGCGAGCTCATGCACGAGCGCGAACCCGCCTGAGAACAGGAGCTCGAGCCCGATCTTGTAGACGCCGACGCTGTCACCGAGCTTGTCGATGAGAGTCTTGGCATCGTCGACGCTCGGCACATCGAGCGCGACGATCAGGCGGTCGCGGGGGAGCGCCACGAAAGAAACTTCTTTGCCGCGATGGCCAGCGCTTCGACTACTGTCTTGCATAGTTCCTGTTGTCCTTTGTCCTTGAGGCTACCATCGGTGTCGAACGCGTCCATGGCGCGCGGCACGGCGATCTGCTGCGGAATCACTGTCGCGCCGACGCCTACTTCGAGAATCTGGCGGAGCTGGAGAAGACTTCGCATTGCGCCGTAGCCGCCAGGCGAAGCGCCAGAGACGGCAAACACGCGCGTCTTATAGACTTCGAGCCCGGTCTCGCCCTTGGCTTTCACCCGCGTCACCCAATCGATGGTGTTCTTGAGCAGCGGCGTGATTCCCGAATTGTATTCGGGACTCGCAATGAACACGCCTTGATATTCTTGAAGCAGCGCCTTGAACTCTCGCGCCTTCTCAGGCGGACCGTCCTTGGCTTCGAGATCGCCGTTATAGAGCGGCATGGGATACTCCTTGAGGTCGACAAATACGGCCTCGATGCCGTTGGCCTCGGCAATGTGGCGGCCAAGCAACGCGAGCTTCTTGTTGTAAGACCCTTCCCGTGTGCTGCCAGCGAAGAATAGTAGCCGCATCTCGCTGTCCCTCTTGCTTCAAGCATGCAGATGCCCGCGCCACTCTATGTCAAACGCGAAGTGTAAGGGTAGGAGCTACTCGCGGATGCCTTCGAAAAATTCCTTGACCCGCGCGAAGAACCCGGTCGATGCGGGGCTGGTGTCGGGGTTCGAGGCATCCTCGAACGCCTTAAGGAGGTCGCGCTGCTTGCGCGACAGGTTCTTCGGCGTCTCGACCTCGACCTGGATGTAGAGATCGCCTTGCTGCTTTGAGCGCAGCACCGGCATGCCCTTGGCCTTGAGGCGAAACTGCTTGCCGCTTTCGGTACCTTCCGGGATCTTCACCCGCGTCCTGCCGCCGTCGATGGTCGGCACCTCGATCTGGCCGCCGAGAGCTGCCGTGGTCATGGCAATCGGCACGCGGCAGAACAGGTCCGCGCCGTCGCGCTGGAAGAACTCATGCGGCTTGATCGAAAGGAAGATGTAGAGGTCGCCCGGCGGACCGCCGCGCACCCCCGCCTCGCCTTCGCCGGCGAGCCTGATGCGCGTGCCGTCCTCGACGCCCACGGGAATGGTGACGGATAGCGTACGCTCGCGCGTGACGCGGCCGGCGCCATTGCAGAATGGGCACGGCGTGTCGATGGTCTCGCCGCGTCCCTGGCAGGCCGGGCAAGTGCGCTCGATGGTGAAGAAGCCTTGGCTTGCCCGCACTTTGCCGATGCCGCCGCAGGTTCGGCAGGTGCTTGGCGCTGTGCCGGCCTTGGCCCCAGAGCCTGAGCAACTCTCGCACGTGACGGAGGTCGGCACTCTGATCTGCGCCGCCTTGCCTTCATAAGCCTCGGCGAGCGTGATCTCCATGTTGTAGCGGAGGTCCGAGCCGCGTTCGCGCGCCGAGCGTTGGCGCGGGCGGCGCTGACCCATGAACTCGCCGAACAGATCGTCGAACATCGCCGACATCGACGCGGAGAAGTCGGCGCCGAAGCCGTGGCCTGCGCCGCCGCCGAGCCCCGGGTCGAAAGCCGCGTGACCGTAGCGGTCATAGGCGGCGCGGCGCTGCGGATCCTTCAGCGCCTCATAGGCCTCGTTGAGTTCCTTGAAACGTTTCTCGGCGTTGGGATCGCCGTTGCAGCGGTCAGGGTGACACTCTTTGGCGAGACGGCGAAACGCAGCTTTGATCTCGCTGTCGCGAGCGCCGCGCGATACACCTAGAACGTCGTAATAGTCTCGCTTTGCCATCGCCCCTCCGGCCCTTACACCGCCTCCGGGTTAAGCGGCGCTTAAGCCTCTTCTGTTGGGCAAGGCGCCCGGCCATTTAATGGCCGAGCGCCTGCCATCTCTTCTCGTTACGCCGACTTCTTGCTGTCGTCGTCTTTGACTTCCTCAAAGTCGACATCGACCACTTTGTCATCAGGACCGCCGGAGGCCGCCTGTGGCCCGCCGCCCGCCGCCTGACCCTGGCTCGCCTGATACATCGCCTCGCCAAGCTTCATCGAGGCTTGGGCAAGCGCGTCGGTCTTCACCTTGATCGTGTCGCGGTCCTCACCTTGGATCGCGGTCTTCAACTCGGCGACTGCGGTCTCGACCAGGCTCTTGTCGCCCGCAGGAACCTTATCGCCGTAGTCCTTCAGCATCCGTTCGGTCGAGTGGACCAGAGCCTCTGCCTGGTTCTTTACCTCGACCAGCTCTCGCCGCTTCTTGTCTTCTTCGGCGTGGGCCTCGGCCTCCTTGACCATGCGGTTGATGTCGGCCTCGGTCAGCCCGCCCGAGGCCTGGATGCGGATCGACTGCTCCTTGCCTGTCGCCTTGTCGGTTGCCGACACATTGACGATGCCGTTTGCGTCGATGTCGAAGGTCACCTCGATCTGCGGCACGCCGCGGGGGGCCGGCGGAATGCCGACGAGATCGAACTGACCGAGTAGCTTGTTGTCGGCCGCCATCTCGCGCTCGCCCTGGAAGACGCGAATGGTGACCGCGTTCTGATTATCCTCTGCCGTCGAGAACACCTGGCTCTTCTTGGTCGGGATCGTGGTGTTGCGATCGATCAGGCGCGTGAACACGCCGCCCAAGGTCTCGATACCGAGCGAGAGCGGGGTGACATCGAGCAGCAGCACGTCCTTGACGTCGCCTTGCAGCACGCCGGCCTGGATGGCGGCGCCCACCGCCACCACCTCGTCAGGGTTCACGCCCTTATGTGGCTCGCGACCGAAGAAGTTCTTCACCGTATCGACCACTTTCGGCATGCGCGTCATGCCGCCGACGAGTACGACCTCGTTGATCTCGGCGGCCTTCAGCCCCGCATCCTTCAACGCGTTCTGGCAAGGCCCGACGGTCTTCTGGATGAGGTCGTCCACGAGGCTCTCGAGCTTCGCACGCGTGAGCTTCATGGTGAGGTGCTTTGGCCCGGACTTGTCAGCCGTGATGAAGGGCAGGTTGATCTCGGTCTGCTGCGTAGATGACAGCTCGATCTTGGCCTTTTCAGCAGCCTCCTTCAGGCGCTGAAGGGCGAGCTTGTCGCCGCGCAGATCGATGCCGGATTCTTTTTTGAACTCGTTGGCGAGGTAATCGACGATGCGCATGTCGAAGTCCTCGCCGCCGAGGAAGGTATCGCCATTGGTCGACTTTACCTCGAACACGCCGTCGCCGATCTCGAGGATCGAGATATCGAACGTGCCGCCGCCCAGATCGTAGACGGCGATAGTCTCGCCGGTCTTCTTCTCAAGACCGTAAGCGAGCGCTGCGGCGGTCGGCTCATTGATGATGCGCAACACTTCGAGGCCGGCGATCTTGCCGGCATCCTTGGTCGCCTGCCGCTGTGCGTCGTTGAAGTAGGCCGGGACCGTGATGACTGCCTGCTCGACCTTCTGGCCGAGATAAGACTCGGCGGTCTCCTTCATCTTCTGCAGGATGTAGGCCGAGATCTGCGAGGGAGAATATTGCTTGCCGTGGGATTCTACCCAGGCGTCGCCATTGGAGGCGCGGACAATCTTGTAAGGAACGAGCTTCTTGTCCTTCTCGACCATCGGGTCGTCCCATCTGCGGCCGATCAGGCGCTTGATGGCGAAGAACGTGTTCTCAGGATTGGTGACGGCTTGTCGTTTGGCGGGAAGTCCTACGAGGATTTCGCCGTCGTCGGTGAAGGCGACCATCGATGGCGTGGTACGCATGCCCTCGGCATTTTCGATGACCTTGGGGTTCTTCCCCTCCATCACCGCGACGCATGAGTTGGTAGTGCCGAGATCGATTCCGATCACTTTCGCCATTTACAACCTCTCTTTCCGGCAGACCGCCCAGGCCCGCGTGCGGCACCCGGCTTCGCGCGCAAATTAAGCGTCGGTCCCCAATGATTTTGGCGTGTCCGCCGACTCAACCGGCGGCATTCCGCGGTTATATAGGTGGCAACCCTATGGCCCGCAAGGAGAAGCGGGTGCGTAGAGGCGGTCGCGGTGATGAGTCTCACGCGACGCGCTTCCAAGCGGCGATGAGAATTGGCGTGAGGCAGTAATAGCGTCCGTCCTCGCCGGCCTCCGCCATCTCCACCTTGAAGGCTTTGGCTTTCACGGGGTCGGCGACGCCAAGCTGCGCGGCCGAAGCGAACAGTCCCTGATAGACGCCGATCAGCATTGCGGCCATGTCTTTCAGCGGCAGGTACTTAGCCTCCGTCAGCGTCCCGTCAGGCAGCCCGATGCCGGCAGCCTCGAATTGCGCGGGAAGCTGACGCCCTTCCCGCAAGTTGCGACCGTGGCCTCTGAACACGCCCTCGAACACGCGATTGAATTCGGCCATGGCGGGGCATGGAGGCTCGATTGCGATCGCACCGAAGTCGAACTCCTGCGCAGCAACCACGCCGCTAGGCTTGGTCCACTCCAGCATCTTCTCCAAAACGGCGACCGGGTCCTGCATATGCATGAGGAACAGCCGGCAGTAGGTGATGTCGAACGGACCGCCCGGGACTCTATCGAGGTCGAGCACGTTCGCGTCGATGAGCTGAAACTCCGCGCCGCCTCCGGCACGCAGATCGGCGAGAGCTTGGGCGCCGAGCTTGGCGTCGATCTCGATGCCGGTGACACGGCCTTGCGGCCCGACTCGGTCCGCCATCAGCCGCATGACGGCGCCGGGTCCTGCGCCAACGTCGAGCGCGCTCATGCCTGGCCCAAGACCGACCTTGTCGAGCACCGCCTCGGTCGCGGACTGCCACATGCGCGCCTGATCGCGCAGGCGCTGATATTCGTTCGCGTCTCGCGCGTGGATATAGCCGTCCGGATGGACCTTCCGCGCCTCTCTCGCCACTCGCCCCGCTCCTCATGCTGAGCCAGCCACGCTATACCGCGAACCTAAGGCAGCGGTGCGGCGGAGCAAGGGCTCGCATGCAATATTTTCCCGGAAAACTGGAGCGGAAGGCGCAAATTGCGCTCCTCGCCGAGATCCGCGCCATCATCGACGAGGCCCCTCTGTTTACGCCGGCTATGCCTCGTTCGGGCAAGGAGATGTCAGTACGCATGACGAATTGCGGACCACTCGGCTGGGTCACCGACAAGGAGCGCGGCTATCGCTACCAGCCGACGCATCCCGTCACGGGGAGGCCATGGCCCCCAATGCCGCAAATGCTGATCGATCTCTGGCAGGAGATTGCCGATTACCCGTTTCCACCGGAGGCCTGCCTCGTCAATTACTACGCTGGCGACGCCAAGATGGGGTTGCATCAGGACAAAGACGAAGAGGACTTCGCTGCGCCAGTGCTTTCGGTGTCGCTTGGCGACACAGGAATCTTTCGCGTCGGCGGAAGATCGCGCAAGGACCCGACAGACAAGCTCGAACTGAAGTCAGGCGATGTGGTGGTGCTGGGCGGAGCTGACCGGCTTGCCTATCACGGCATCGACCGCATCATTCCAGGCACTTCGGACCTCATTGCCGAAGGCGGGCGCTTCAACCTCACTTTGCGCCGCGTAACCAAGCCGAAGTAAGCGTCGGAGTTTAAGGTTAAACTCAGATCACCTCGGGCTCGTCCGGCTTTCCGCCACCAGGGACATCGTCGTTGGCGGGCCGCCGCGGGCCGAAGCCGTCACCGTCAGTTTGCGGCTGCTTGCCGACCTTAACGCCACCCTTGGCGACCGCGACAAGGGCGGGCCTCAAGCAGCGGTCGCCGATTGTGTAGCCGGCCTGCATGACGTCGACCACCGTGCCTTCCGGCACGTCGGGGTTCTGCACTTCATACATCGCCTGATGGCAGTTCGGATCGAAGCGCTGCCCTAGCGGCTCGATCCGGGTGACGCCGTGGCGCTCGAGCACGTTCAGAAGCTCACGCTCGGTGATCTCGACACCATCGAGGAAGCTCTTGAGCGCGGGATCTTGCGCCGCGGCTTCTGCCGGCACGTGCTCGATGGTGCGCTTGAGATTGTCACCGACTGTCAGCACGTCGCGGGCGAACTTGGAGATGGCGTAGCGGGCGGTGTCGGCCTTCTCGCGCTCGGTGCGCCGGCGCAAATTCTCCATGTCGGCCATTGTCCTGAGCAGCCGGTCGCGCATGTCGGCATTCTCGGCGAGCAAGGCTTCTAGGTCGACGCCCAGTTGCGCGCCGGGGTCGGCGTTGTTATTTGGCGTCTCGGCTTTCGGGGATTCGGCAGATGCCGGCTGATCCTCGTGGGCCCCGCGCGGATCGGTCTTGTCGTCGGGCATGGACGGCTCGGCGAAGCGGTTTCACTCGGGAGTAAGCGGGATATCGACCGTAAGGTTGCAAAAATCAAGGGACAAGGCGCCCGAGCAGCCTTGCCGTGTAGTCGACCATGGGGATGATGCGCGCGTAATTGAGCCTGGTCGGGCCGATCACCCCGAGCACACCGACGATTTTCTGCTCGGTATCCTCGAACGGCGACACGATCAGCGCCGAGCCAGACAGCGAGAACAGTTTGTTCTCGGCGCCGATGAAGATACGCACGCCCTCGCCGCGCTCGGCGAGGCCAAGGAGCTGCATCAGGTCGGTCTTGG